>JAIXVL010000058.1 GCA_027483045.1 Lysobacteraceae bacterium | reverse complement strand
TTTTTTCCTGCATGGCGGTCACTTGAATGGCCGCCAAGCCAAGCAGCGTGAGCAACAGGATCATGATGAGAGCAACAAAAAGGGCCATGCCCTGCTGGCCAGATTTCATTGTTCTTGGGTATTTTTTTTGCGGATTCATCGATCAGTTTCCGTAAAGCCGATTGCGAAGCGCAACCGTCGATTCGTAGGGGCGTCGCAGGATTCCATCGCCTTCAGGAAGGTCGATGATGGTGCGCCCAACGTGCAAGCGACCCACAGCCGCCACGGTCTCTTGGCGATCCGGTGTACCCGCACGCTCTGGGCTTCGCATCAACACCCCAAGCCGCACGGCACCCACGCTCCGCCAGCGCGCAGCGCGATCAGCCTCAGTCGTCAGACCTGCCACCAGCGCATCGGCAGTCTGATAGGTATCGACGCTGCCATCGGGAAGATTTGCAGTCCCGGTATCTCGACCATAGGTCAGCTGGATCAGCTCAACGCCTTCCACCAACTCCTCGCTACTCCACGCCGAACCAACGAATGAAGCGCGGAACAGCGAAGGAACCCCACTTGCGCCTAATCCAACGTAATACGCGTAGATGTTTGCAGGGTAAAGCATCACGGTGCCACGCAACTTTTCAGAAGCGTCCTGGAAAACGCGCTGATTGTTCCCGCCACTCCCGGCGACAACGGTAATCTGAGTGCCTGATACAGCAGCTGGCGCCTGAAAGAGAGCTGCGGCGCCATAGTTAGCTATGCCGTAGTACCGCGATGCCACAACGAAGTTTTCATCCGTCGCTTGCTGATAAGTAAACCGATTGTTGTCCTTGTCGAAGGTGACCGGCACGCCATCCTGACCAAGAAAACGCATCACAAGAACATCACTGCCGCGAAGCGGCTTGGGGCTGATATTTGCAAACAAAGTGGGGTCAAGATTCGGCGTCCAGTCTGTGGCTGCACCGGCTACACGCCCGGCAAGCGCGACCGTTTGACCAGGAGCGGTGTTGTTGCTCTCGAAACCTTGAACCGCCATGTCGAAGCGAAAGGGGAAGGCAGACGCTGACAATTCTGCAGCCGAGTTGTATTGGTCGGCCGGGTTGTCATCGGCGGCCAGCAGATTGTCAAGCTGAGCCACTCGAACAGCAGCATTCGGGGCCGGATACGTCGCAGGAAACATTCGCGCCACATCGTTTGCCCAGCCCAAATGCCCCGCCATACGCATATCACGCAAGAGGAACTCAAAAGCGAAGCGCCCGCCCTCCTGAATCCGCGAAATACCTACAGAGGTTTGGTAGGCCTGCCGTGATGCGCCGAAAATCTGCACGAGACCGATCAGGAGAAACGAGGCCAAAGCCATCGCAATCATCAGCTCGATCAGCGAGAAACCTTGGGATTTCTTCAGGTTCATCAATTTGTCCTCAAAGACCCGTCGTGACTACGAAGGTCTCGCGCGTCTCGGTTACTCGGTTATCCAGCCAACTGATGGTCACGGTGATCTGTCCGGCCGTGGGTGCGCCAGCGGCACCTCCTGCCGGAGCCGTTGCTGCCGTCACTCGCACCGACCCTCGAGCTTCTGGCAATGAGCGCACCGCCGAACAGACCCACATATCGCGATCGGCCTGCCATTGAAGTGACGGTGCAACAGCATTGGGCGCGCAAGCCCCAGTTCGCCCGTCCCCCGCAGCGGTAAAGGCAGCCTCACCGATGAGGTTATAGCTGGCCGCTTGCCGACGATTCGCCCTCACCATGTCCAACAACTGGTAAGTGAGCATGGTTGCAGTCGTTCGGTCGCTCGAGCTTTGCCCGGCACGCAATGCCGTGCTCTGCAGCAATGCCATTCCCAGCAATCCGACACTAACCAAAACCACCGCGATCATCACTTCGATCAGGCTGAAGCCCGACATGCGACGAATAGAAGTACGCACCTTCACGGGCACCCCCGCTTCTCGAAGCTGACCGCGCCTGTACGCAGAATTCGCATGGCGCGAACATGCTGCTGCCCCGCGTCACAAGGAACGGCACGCAACTCCAAATCTGAGTCGCTGCCGCCGAACGCTCCACCCACGCAGTTTGCACACTCCCCTCGCGCGGTGAATCGAAATGCCGAGCCCGAGGCACTTGCAACCGACAAACCATTCAAGGCTTGCTGAACACGGAAGACGTTTTCAGTGGAACCGCGAACGCCGTTTCGGTCTGGATCAGCAAAAACCATCCAACCCGCGGACCAGTCGGTTCCGCATGAGCTGCCATCGGACGTGGCACAGATGGCTGCGCCCCGATTGTTCTTGACCGCTTCTGACCGCGCCAGATTCACGGCGCCGATGAACTCGTTCGTCATTGTGGCAAGCCGCGAGTTGCGCATCGACGTCGAGAAGCTGGGCAAGGCGATGGAGGCCAAGATGCCAACAATGGCCATCACGACGACCAGTTCAACCAATGTCACACCACGGCTGGTTCGGTACTGAATGCTGGACACGGAGGCCCCCTTTTTCTTCACAAATGAACGATAGCGGCCGCCCGGCCCCCTGTCGCCCGAGGGCCGACGACCGGCGGGTCGGGCCGGACGAGCGTTGCGGCAGTGCGCCAAAAATTGACGGGCGTCTCAGGCCACCACGCGGTAGCAGGGCTTGTACTCGCCCGACATCTTCATGCGGCGCTGCTCGACGAACGCGCGCAGCAGGTTGTCCAGGCTGGCCATGATGGCTGCATCGCCATGAATTTCGAACGGGCCATGCTGCTCAATGCGACGCATGCCGGGCTCCTTCACATTGCCGGCCACGATGCCCGAGAACGCTCGGCGCAAATCCGCGGCAAGTTCGTGGACCGGGCGACCGAAGTGCAAATCCAGCGCTGCCATGGCTGCATGGTCGGGCTCGAACGGCTGCTGGAAAGCAAAGGGAATTTTGAGCGCCCAGTTGAAGAAGAATGCATCGCGATTGGAGATGCGGTGCTCGCGTACGGCCTTCATGCCCTCTTTCATCGCCTTGGCGACGGCCACCGGATCATCAACGATGATCTTGTAGCGGCTCGCGGCGGCATCACCCAAGGTGAGGCGAATGAAGCGGTCGATCTGTTCGAAGTATTCCGCCGATGCCTTCGGGCCGGTGAATACGAGCGGGAACGGCACGCCTGCGTTGTCGGGGTGCAGAAGAATGCCGAGCAGATAGAGAATTTCCTCGGCCGTGCCCACGCCACCGGGGAACACGATGATGCCGTGCCCCAGGCGAACGAAGCCCTCAAGGCGCTTCTCGATGTCCGGCATGATCACGAGCTGATTAACGATGGGGTTCGGCGACTCGGCAGCGATGATGCCGGGCTCGGTCATGCCGATGTAGCGCGGGTTGCGCTGGCGCTGTTTGGCATGCGCGATCGTCGCGCCCTTCATCGGGCCCTTCATCGCACCCGGACCGCAGCCGGTGCAGATGTCGAGGCCGCGCAGGCCCAGTTCGTAGCCCACTTTCTTCGTGTACATGTACTCGTCGCGACCGATGGAATGGCCGCCCCAGCACACCACCAGATTCGGGTCTTGATGCGGGCGCATGGCGCGTGCGTTGCGCAGAATCTCGAACACCGCGCTGGTCAGACCTTCCGACGATTCAAGATCGAACTGACCGCTCTGCACCTCAATGGCGGTGTAGGCGATGTCGCGCACCACGGCGAAGAGCAAATCGGCCACGCCGCGAATCAACTCACCATCCACGAAAGCAATGGCCGGTGCGTTCTTCAACTCCAATCGAATGCCGCGATCCATCTGCTGCACTTCGATATCGAAATCTGGATAGCGCAGCGACGCCGCGCGCGGATCATCTGAATCAGAGCCCACGGTAAGCACTGCCAGCGCGCAGCGGCGCAAGGTCTCGCGCAAGCTGCCTTGAGTGGCGTCGGTCAGCCGCGCGATTTCGGTGCGCGAAAGAATGTCGAGGCCGCCACGCGGCGAAATGCGGGTATTGACCGTAGGAAGGGGGGCGTAGGTTTCGCTCATCTCGTCATGCAATCGTTTTTGTTGGCCGGTGACTCTAGCACCGCCGACCATTCACGCCGCAAGTCCGCCGCAAAAGCAAACGGCCGGGTTTCCCCGGCCGTTGCTGTGTGTCAATGACGCTTGAAACTTAGAAGCTGTAACGCAGGGTGAGCTGGGCGGCCCACTGCGACTCACCGCGCGCCTGACGGACAAACGGCTGCTCAGTGTTGCCAACGCCGTAGATGTAACGGCCCTGAGCATCACGCCCCAAGTAGTTCACGAAGCTGCGATTGAGCGGGAAGCCGATTTCTTCAATGCGGCCCCAATCCTTGTTGATCAGGTTACCCACGTTGAGGATGTCGAGGACCAGCTCGGTCTTGTGGCCGTCCATGAAGCCGGGCAACTGCTGGCTCACGCGGACGTCCACGTTGTTCACCCACGGTGCGAAGCTGGAGTTGCGCTCCACAACACCGCCGGCAAAGCGTGCCAAACCATTCTGATTCACGATGTCCCAGAACGCCTGCTCTTCCGCCGCGCCGCCGCGGAAGATGACCTCACCCGAACCAAACGCCGTCGGGATGTACATCAGGTCGTTGCCGCCCACGCCATCGCCGTTCAAGTCGTTGATGTAGGTCCAGCTGTAGGGCTTGCCCTTACGGCCTTCGTACACCAAGCCGAAATCGGTGGCGTAGTCGCCGAAGAAGTTGTGACGGAAGCCCAAAGTGGCCAACACGCGGTCACGGACCACGTAGTTGCCGCGCGCTTCCACTTCTTCGTTCGGGTTAAAGGTGTTGTTGTTCAGCCAGTTCGAGTTCGACACCGAGGAGGTCAGCGGGCTGACTTCCGTGGCATCGGTGTAGCTGTACGCCAAGGACCACGACCAAGCATCGTTCTGACGACCGCGGCTGATCTGCAAGGTCAAGTTCTCACCCGAGCCCTTGCTGGTCGGACGCGCCACCAAGACGTTGTTGAACGAGGCATTGTTCTGCCAGCGCGAGGTCACAGCGTTCGCGCCGGTGCAGGGCGCGGCCGTCACGACGCCGCCGTTCGAGCCCCAGCACGCGGTGTTGTAGCCACCCGGGCTCCAGAACAGCGCGCGGCCGTCAGTGCCGGTCGCGGTCGGCGCACCCAGGTTCAGGTGCTGATAGAACACGCCGTCTTCCACTTGCGTGAGGATGAGTTCTGCGGAGGCCACAGCACCCCACCACGGCAACTCGTGCTCAACGGCCAAGTTGGCTTTCCACACCGAGGGCTGGTCCAGATTCTCATCGAGGAAGTCGACGTTCGAAGCAGGCAAGGTGCCCGCGAACGTGGTCGGCTGGGCCGCCGTGTCAGGCGTGAAGATGCCGGTGCCGGTGGTGGCGCAAGCGGCGAAGCCGCTGATGCCGCAACCAATCACCTGCGTTGCACGACCGGTGTTGGAGTACGGGTTAGACAACCACACGTTGGCCGCCGAGCCCTGGAACAGGCCAAAACCGCCGCGGAGCTGGGTCTGACGATCGGTGTCGAAGGTGTAGTTGAAGCCAACGCGCGGCTGCCAAAGGATCTCGCCATCCATCGTGCTGCTGTTGTTCAACCCAAAGCCACCGGTCGCACGCGGGCGGCCGCTGGTGATCACCGTGCCAGCCACCGGATTGGCAGCAGCAGCGTTGAACAAGGGCGTGTCCGGCATGCCCGTCACGTCGGCGCGCACGCCGGCCACGATGGTCAGGTTGTAGTTAACGGCCCAGGTGTCTTGCAGGAAGAAGCCCAGATTCTCGAGGTTCCACACCGCAATACCGTCAGCCAGCGTCTGGCCCGGACGGCCCGTCTGCACTTGGTAGGTGAACGGGCGGCCCGAATCAAGGCTCTGCGTGCATGCTGCCGAGTTACCCACGGCAACCGTCGAGGAAATGCAGCCGAAGTTGTAAGTACCGCGCGTGTCCTGAAGGAACGCGTTGTAGATCTCGTTGGTTTCGTAGTCGATACCGGCCTTCAACTCGTGGTCACCCAAGAACAGGTTGCCGCCGAAGTAGAAGTTGTCGGTCGTCGTCTTCAACACGTTGAAGTGACGGCTGCGCTCGGTGCCGAAAATCAGCGTACGGTTGCCACCAAGCACGCCTGCCGGAGCGGTGCCACCGTTGATCTGGACGGTGATCTGCGGAAGGTTCGAGTTGTTCAGCGGCACGCTGTCGTAGTTGCGACGCGAAGCCTTGAACTCGGTCGAGAACACGTCCGACCAATCAGCAAACCACTGACCCACCAGACCGTCGAACGTCTTCTCCTGCGCGTACCAATGCGAAGCCAGCGAGAGCGAACGGGTACCGAAGCCCGGGAAAATCGGGGTGGACTCATCCGTCTTGTTGTAACGCAGGCTGGCGCGGTGGTTGTCGGCGATGTTCCAGTCCAACTTCAACAAGCGATCCTTCACGTCAAGGATGGTGTTGGCAGGCGGAGTCGAGCCACCAATGTCCACGCCGTAGCGCGTCTGCATGATGTTGCGGACCGCATCAATTTCGGCGGGCGTAATGAACACCTGCGTACCGGTGCCACCCAGCGGCGAGAACTCGGTGCCGAGGCGCGTCGACTGGTAGTTCTCGGCCGAGGCGAAGAAGAACAGACGGTCCTTCAGGATCGGGCCACCCAAGGTGAAGCCCGAGGTCTTGTCTTCCGACTTCGGCGGAGCAACGTACGAATCGGTGGCGGCTACGTAGCGATCGCCCGACATCGAGTCGTTGCGGAACACGTAGTAAACGCTGCCGCGGAAATCATTGGTACCCGACTTGGTCACGGCGTTGATGTTGGCGCCGGTGTAGCCGCGCTGGGTCACGTCGTAGTTCGAGATGTTGACCTGAACTTCTTCGATCGCGTCGATCGAGATCGGCTGCTTGGCGGTAGGCAGGTTATTGCCTTCCAGACCGAAGGTATCCGAGGTGTTCACGCCGTCGATGGTGATCGAGTTGAAGCGGGTGTTCTGGCCGCCGGCCGAGATTTCGCCACGCTCTTTGTCAGTCTGCGAGATGCGCGGATCAAGACGCGCGTAGTCCTGCAGGTTGCGCTGGATGGAAGCGAACGAATCAAGCTGGTCGCGCGTCACGGTGGTGCCTGCACCCACAGCCGTGGAGCTGAAGGGCGAGTAGCCAACGTTTGCGGCGGTGACTTCCACGGTGTCGAGCGTGGTTTCTGCAGCCGGGGCACCGATCGACGCGTCGACCTGGGTGGTTTCGGCCAACTGCAGGAACACGTTATCGATGGTTTCGGTCTTGCCGTCCTTCGTGATGGTGACGCGGTACGGGCCACCGACGCGCAGACCGCGTGCGGCGTAGCGACCATTGGCGTCCGACACAGCCTGCGCCGTGGTGCCGGATGGCAAGTGGGTGATCGAGACCGTGGCGCCGGAGATGGCGGCCTGGTCGGCGGCGGTCACGCGGCCGCCGATATTGGCGGTGGTGTTCTGGGCAAACGCCGGCGCCGAGGCGAGGGCGATGGCCAGACCGAGCGCGAGCTTCGAGTAGCGCACCTTGCTGCGATTAATCATGTGGGAACCTGCTTTGATGAAATTCGGGGACAGACTGAGGCGGCTTCAACACCGCTCCAAATCACGAGGTAGACCTGTTTCGAGGTGGCTGACCTCGCGGTGGCCGCCGTCCTGCTGCTGACGGGCTTCTATTGGCGAACGCAGCCTAACGACAGTTTAACAGCCTAAAGGCGTCGAGTGACACTTCCATGACGCTGTCTCTTTTGTGAAAGAGATGCGATGAAAGGCGTTCTGAAACAGCGGTTTACATTCTGAATCAGGCGGCGCCACGGCCCAGATAAACGGCAATGCCATCCAGAGACATCTGCACCGAGATGGCGACCAGCACCATCCCCATCAAGCGT
>JAIXVL010000074.1 GCA_027483045.1 Lysobacteraceae bacterium | reverse complement strand
GGCATGGCGGACAGCAATTCGCGCCGGCCCCACAACGCGCCGGTACCCGTGGGCCCGCACATCTTGTGGCCCGTGAAGGCATAGAAGTCGCAGCCGATGGCAGGAATGTCGACCGGGCGGTGCGGCACAGCTTGTGAGCCATCCACCACGGTCACGATGCCGTGCTTCGCCGCTTCGCGACAGATGTCGCGCACGGGATTGACCGTTCCGAGCACATTCGACACATGTGCGACGGCTAGCAGTTTCACTTCCGGCGTCATCAGGCGCCAAAGCGCGTCCAGATCAAGCTCGCCTTCTGGTGTGAGCTCGACCACTTTGATGACGGCCCCCGTGCGTTCGGCGATGAGTTGCCAAGGCACGATGTTGGCGTGGTGCTCCATGCGCGTGACGAGAATGACGTCACCCGACTTGAGGCGCGGCAGTGCCCAGCTGTAGGCCGCCAGATTGAGCGCGAACGTGGTGCCCGAACACAGCACCAGTTCATCGCGGCGCACATTCAAAAAGCGCGCGAGAGTGCTGCGCGCGCCTTCATAGGCTTCGGTCGCTTCGCTGCCCAAGGCATGAACCGCGCGACTCACATTGGCGTTGTGGCGGCTGCTGAAGTCGTTGACTGCATCGATGACGGCCTGCGGCTTCTGGCTGGTATTGGCCGAATCCAGATACACCAGCGGCTTGCCATGCACCGTTCGCGTCAGCAGCGGAAACTGGGCGCGCACTTGCGCCCAATCGATGCTGGCCGATGCATCCGGCAGTGCACTGGTTGCTTTGCTGATGTGGGCGTTCGTCATGCAACAGCACCCGCAGAAAGTCGTGCGTCGAGCAGAGTTTCCAGCTGCTCGCGCAAGGTCAGGTCGGTCACCACTGCCAAAGGCTCGCGAAGGAAAGCCGCCGTCAACATGTCGGTGGCCTCTGCCTTCGGAACGCCACGGGCGCGCAGGTAGAACAGCGCCTGATCGTTGAGGCGGCCGACCGTGGCGCCGTGCGCGGCTTGCACATCGTCGGCATGGATGACGAGCACCGGCTGCGTATCAATCTCGGCGCTATCGGAAACGAGCAGATTCTTGTTCGACAGCGCTGCTGCTGTGCCGTCGGCGCCTTTCTCGATGAGGATGCCGCCATGAAACACGGCGCGGCCGCGATCGGCGCCAAAGCCTCGCCACACCAAATCACAGCGCGTGTTGAGGCCCTGATGCGCGATGCCAAGGCGAGTGTCCACATGCCGCCGGCCATCAGCCAAAAGCACGCCGTTGGCTTCCAGCGCGGCGCCGTCGCCATGCAGAACCACATTCAGTTCATGCCGCGACAGCGCGCCGCCCAGTTCCAAATCGATGCGCTTATAGCTGCTGTTCTTGCCGAGTGCGGCCTGTGTGCGTTGCACAAGCGTTGCGCCCGGCGCTTCCTGTTGCACGCGCGCATGGGTCAGTGTGGCTCCGTCGGCCAAATCGACCGAGCTCACCGTGTTTTGCAGATGGCGATGCGTGCCGACCCCCACCTGATGCTCCACCACATGAAGCGTCGCGCCCTCGGCCAAAGCGGAGTGATGGCGCACGTGGAAGGCGCGATCGCTGCCGTCCTCGGCGCCGATGACTACCAAGTGGATCGTGGCCGCGATGTTGACCCCGTTGGCCACATCGATCACGAAACCTTCCGCCGCGAGTGCCGCGTTCCATTGCAGCAGGGCTTCATCGGCGCGCTGCGTGTCCTGCTGCAAAAGCGCTGCTGCTTCTTCGGGCGTGTCGCGCAGAAGCTCGGAGAAAAGACGAACACGCAGGCCTTCGGGAAGATCCTCGGCGCGCGAGAGCGCCGGGTCGTAGCGCCCATTCACGATGACAAAACGCGGCGCCGGGATGTGCGCGATCGCCGCTGCATCGACGTGAGCCACACCTTCAGGCGCTAGAAACGTGCGCGCACCCAAGGCACGGAGTGCCGTGTACTTCCAGCGCTCTTGGCGGGTGGTGGGCAAGCCATGGGCGGCCGCGGCTGCCCGCGAGGACGCGCGAACCTGCGCGACGCGTGCATCACCCTGCGCCAGGGCTTGGGCCTGCGCGTCGAGCGAAGCGACGAACGCTGCAGGTGCCGTCTGGCTCATGCCGATGCCCCGGGAGCGATACGGTCCTTGACCCATGCATAGCCGTGCGCTTCGAGTTCCAGCGCAAGTTCGGGGCCGCCGGATTCAACGATGCGGCCATCGGCCAACACATGCACCACGTCCGGCTTGATGTAATCGAGCAGACGTTGGTAATGCGTCACCACCAAGAAGCTGCGCTCGGGCGAGCGCATGTGGTTTACGCCTTCGGCCACCAGCTTTAAGGCATCGATGTCGAGACCGGAATCGGTTTCGTCAAGGATGGCCAGCTTCGGCTCCAGGACGGCCAACTGAAAAATCTCGTTGCGCTTTTTCTCGCCGCCTGAGAAGCCTTCATTTACTGCACGATTCAGCAGCTCGTCCTTGATGTGCAGCACAGAGAGCTTCTGGCGCACGAGCTTCAAAAAGCCCATGGAGTCGATTTCGGATTCGCCGCGGTACTTGCGCTGCGCATTCAAGGCCGCGCGCAGGAAGTAGGTGTTGTTCACACCGGGGATTTCGACCGGGTACTGGAAGGCGAGGAATACGCCTTCGGCTGCGCGCTCTTCAGGCTCCAGAGCCAGCAGATCTTTACCCAGATAGGTGACCGATCCTTCGGTGACCTCATAGCCCTCGCGGCCTGCCAGCACATTGCCGAGCGTGGATTTCCCGGCGCCATTGGGGCCCATGATGGCGTGCACTTGACCCGGTGAAACCTCAAGCGAGAGGCCCTTGAGGATTTCCTTACCAGCAACGCGGACGTGGAGGTTGTCGATCTTCAGCATGTTCAATTCCGATAGAAAGCGTTGGCTCAACGATCGTTGAGCTCATCGATGCGTGCGCGCAGTTCCGCCGTTCGTGCACGCGTGAGTTTGGTGAGCGCGCCATTCAGCGCCATGGGGTACATCGACCCATACATCATTCGCGGGTCTTCACCTTCAGCGACCGGAAACTGCGCGGCCACATCGGCATCCCGAAAAGCGACCCAAGCGCGTTGCGCCGTGCGCAGGCGTGCAATCGCCGTTTCCTGGCCTTGCAGCGCAGTGAGAAGTTCGCGCCACGTGGCATTCAATTCAGCATCGGCTGCCGCGTACTCCTCGCCGGCACAGGCATTGAGTTCGAGCTGCGTGCCCTCCAGATTGCAGGCGATGTCCTGCGCGCTAGAAGGGTTGGACATGCCAAGAAAAAGCCCAGAAAACAAGGCAAGACCAGCAAGACGCGCGTTCATCCCACGGCTCCTTCAAGGCTGACTTCAAGTAGTTTTTTCGCTTCCACAGCGAACTCCATCGGCAGCTCGCGGAAGACTTGCTTGCAGAAGCCATCGACAATCAAGCTCACCGCGTCTTCTTCGCCCAAGCCGCGTGCACGGCAGTAGAACAGCTGGTCATCGCTGATCTTCGAGGTCGTGGCTTCGTGCTCGACCGTCGACGAGGCGTTCTTGACCTCGATGTAGGGGAAGGTGTGCGCGCCGCAGCGTTTGCCGATCAAGAGCGAGTCGCACTGTGTGTAGTTGCGCGCGTTCTCGGCGGTCTTTTCCACCTTCACCAAGCCGCGATAGCTGTTCTGGCCGCGGCCTGCGCTGATGCCCTTCGCGATGATCTTGCTCTTGGTGTTCTTGCCCACGTGCACCATCTTGGTGCCGGTATCGGCTTGCTGGCAGTGGTGCGTAAGCGCCACGGAGTAGAACTCGCCGCTGCTGTCGTCGCCGAGAAGAACACAGCTCGGATACTTCCACGTGATGGCCGAGCCGGTTTCGACCTGTGTCCAGCTGATCTTGCTGCGTGCACCGCGGCACTCGCCGCGCTTGGTCACGAAGTTGTAGATGCCACCGACGCCGTTCTCGTCGCCGGGGTACCAGTTCTGCACCGTGCTGTACTTGATCTCGGCATCGTCCAGCGCGACCAGTTCAACGACGGCAGCGTGCAGCTGGTTCTCGTCGCGCATCGGCGCGGTGCAGCCTTCGAGGTAGGAGACGTAGGCCTTCTCCTCGCAGACGATCAGCGTGCGCTCGAACTGCCCGGTGTGGCCGGCATTGATGCGGAAGTAGGTGCTGAGTTCCATCGGGCAGCGGGTGTTCTTGGGGATGAACACGAAGCTACCGTCGGAGAACACAGCCGAGTTCAACGCGGCGAAGAAATTGTCACCGACCGGTACGACCGAACCGAGGTACTTCTTCACCAGTTCGGGGTGCTCGTGCATCGCCTCGCTGATCGAACAGAAGATGACGCCAGCCTTCTTCAGCTCGTCCTTGTAGGTGGTGCCGACGGAGACGGAGTCGAATACGGCATCAACGGCGACACCTGCGAGACGCGCGCGCTCGTGCAGCGGCACGCCGAGCTTGTCGTAGGCCTCCAGCAGCTTGGGATCCACCTCGGCCAAGGACTTCGGCGCATTCTTCGGCGCCGAGAAGTAGCTCATGGCCTGATAGTCGATCGGCGCGATGTTGAGCTTGGCCCACTCCGGCGGCGTCATCGTGAGCCAGTGCCGGTAGGCAGCTAAACGCCATTCCGTCATCCACTCCGGCTCGTTCTTTTTTGCCGAGATGGCGCGCACCACGTCTTCGCTCAAGCCTGCGGCGAACGATTCGGTTTCGATGTCGGTGATGAATCCCGCGTCGTAGCGGCGATTGAGCGCGGCCTCGACGCCGGCTTCGACCGGCTTGCCCGAGGGCAAAAGGGTTTCGGTGCTGTTGGGGCTCATGGGGCGTTCCTCTTGCGGGCTCAGGTCGAATGGACCAAAGCCGCTGGGATGGCTTTCGGGTTGCGGGGCAGGGCGGCGGGCGGAGGCGTGAGCATGTCGGCCAAGGTGGTGCGCGACAGGGCGTCGGCCACCACATCATTGATGCGCTGCCATCCGGCGCGGATGCCGCAATGGGTTTCGATGCCGCATTCGCCGTCGTGAACGCTGCAGGTGGTCATGGCCAAGGGGCCCTCCAGCGCTTCCACCACCGCGCGAAGGCTGATTTCGGAGGCCGGACGCGCCAGCCGATACCCGCCAGATGCGCCGCGAAAGCTCTCGACCAAGCCCGCCTGTGCCAGCGACTTCAGCACTTTGGCGACCGTGGAGGCCTCGACGCGCGAACGCTCCGCCAGTTCGGCGGCGCTGTGCACCGCCTCGCTTTGCTCGGCAAGCACCGTGAGCACCACGGTGGCGTAGTCAGTGAGTCGGGTGACGCGGAGCATGGCAGGCGATGTTCCAGGGCAGGCGAATGGGCGGGCTGGCCCGGTTCGGACGCAGGGCCCGAATCAGTACCGGAATTGTACGGATTGATCTGCGGTGGCTCAATCGGCGGGGTGTGAAGGGTTCAGCTTGCCGTGTGGCCAGGCCCGGTTCCGGAGACAATGCGCTGCTCGCAGGCGGCGCACAGGCGCCAAATGCCCCTCCATCAGGACCTTCATGCGAACTTTTGTACTCCGGGCGCGGGCGGCGCCCACCGATAGCCAGAAGTTGCTCGCGGGCGTCGGCCAGGAGGCGCATACCGAGATTCTGGCGCACACCTTGATGAACGCCATGTTTGTCGCCCAGTCCCATCGAAGCGACGTGGTGGTCTATCTCGTCTTGGAAAGCACGCAGGATTTCTCGCGCAGCATTCGTTTTGAAGCCAGCGCCATGACCAACATCGGTGGCTTTCACGAGCAGGCGCTGCTCGCAAAAGTGGCGAGGGCACTCGATGTTTCGCGCGGCATGCTCAAAGAAGAAACGCGGCCGGTGGAGCCGGGCGTGGTGGTGCGAACCTTGAGCTTCGAGCGCTTGGTCCAGGAATTGTCCGAAGATCACCAGCTGTTTGTGATGGACCGGAAAGGTGCACCCATCGGTGAGCAAGCGTTTCAGGGCAAGCCCTGTTTCTTGCTGACCGACCATATCCCCATGCCGAAGAAGAGCTTCAACAGTTTGGAGCGCCTGGGCGCTAAAAAAATCACCCTGGGGCCGACCATGCTGTTTGCCTCGCAATGCGTGGTGCTCATCCATCACGCACTCGATCAGCGCTGACGCGCCTTCTTTTCTGCGCAATCGCGCTTCACGGCCCACACCATGACTCAGAAGCTTCATTCCTCGCCCGTTAACGAGGCCGCCGCCTTATCTGATCGCGCCCGTACGGCGATTGAACTGCTGGAAGCCGTGCGCGACGACCGCGCGCTGCTCGAGTCTTTGCCCGAGGCCGAGCGTGTTCGCCTTCTGCAGGCCGTGGCCTTGGTGCATCACCCGGAGCCGCGTGAACGCCGCAAGAAAAACAAAGAAGCGCTGCGGGAAGCCGCTCGCGAAAAAGCCCGGAAGACCGAAGCCTTGCTCGATCAAACCGGCATCCGCACCTTGCGCAGCAAACCGGTGTTTACGACGCCGAATTACTTCCCGCCGCATCCTGCCGGCCAGCATGACCCGCACAACAATGCGTCTGAGCCGGTCTTGCTGGGCGAGTCATCTGAGCTTCTGCATTGCTATGTCTGCAAGCAGAAGTACACGCTGGTGCACCACTTCTACGATCAACTTTGCCCGACGTGCGCGGAGCTGAATTTCTTCAAACGTACCGAGACCACGGACCTCCGTGGGCGTGTGGCGCTGCTGACCGGTGGTCGGGTGAAGATTGGCTATCAGGCCGGTTTGAAGCTGCTTCGCGCCGGTGCCGACTTGATCGTGACCACGCGCTTCCCGCGGGATTCTGCGCAGCGCTACGCGCAGGAGCCGGATTTTGCGGAGTGGGGGCATCGACTTGAAGTGTTCGGCCTCGACCTTCGCCACACGCCCAGCGTGGAAGCCTTCTGTGCCGAGTTGGTCGCGACGCGGCCGCGACTCGACTTCATCATCAACAATGCCTGCCAGACGGTGCGCCGCCCTCCGGCGTTCTATGCCCACATGATGGAAGGCGAGACGAAAGCCCTGCACGAATTGCCGGAGCACATTCGCAAACTGGTGGGCGGCTATGAAGGCTTGCGGGCGGCGGATCTGCTGCCGGGCGGCAGTCAGGCCTTGGTGGATGGCCCGAACTTGGCCACGCAGGCCGGTATTGCGCGTGCGGCTGAGCTTTCGCAGGTTCCGCTGCTGGCCGACGAGCTCTTGGGGCAGGCGCATCTGTTTCCCGAAGGCCGCGTCGACAAAGACCTGCAGCAGGTGGATTTGCGCGGTCGGAACTCGTGGCGCTTGCAGATGGATGAAGTGCCGGCAGTGGAGCTGCTCGAAACACAGCTGGTCAACGCGGTCGCGCCCTTCATCATCAATGCGCGCTTGAAGACCTTGATGCTGCGCACGCCGGAACGCGACAAGCACATCGTGAACGTGTCGGCGGTGGAGGGGCAGTTCTATCGCAATTTCAAGACCACCAAGCATCCGCACACGAACATGGCGAAGGCGGCGCTGAACATGATGACGCGCACGTCTGCCGCCGATTACCACGGTGATGGCATCCACATGAATGCGGTCGATACTGGCTGGGTGACCGACGAAGACCCGATTGAAATCGCGGCACGCAAGACCATCGAAGAGCGCTTCCATCCGCCGCTCGACATCGTGGATGGTGCGGCGCGCATCGTGGATCCCATCATCGGCGGCATCAATAGCGGTCAGCACGTGTGGGGCCAGTTCTTGAAGGATTACGTCCCCACCGATTGGTGAGCGGCTGGCGCCGCTGGCTCAGGTGACACTCGTCACCCCAAAGTCCTGACGGCCGTGGGTGGGGCGGCCGGAAGGCCTTCGCGACACTGTTTCCACGCTTCGATGGTCGAAGCGATGAGGAGAGTGTCGTGGAAGCCCGTGATTGGACCCGTATCGCCCTGATTGCCGGTACCGCTTATGTGGCCGGAAAGCTCATCAAGGTCGGCAAAGACATGGCCTGGGCCGGTTTTGGCTTTGCCTGGGTGGCGTATTGGACCGGCGGTTTCGGATGGATGCGCCATGTCTTCTTCTGAGCGCAGCCTCGAGGTTCAGCGCGCCGAATTCGCCGCGGCGCGCGGTCTGGCCATGCCCTTGGCAGGCACGCTCGCATGGGCTGGCGTGGGCATTGCCGGTTGCTTTCTGCCCGCCACCACCATGCTGTGGGTGTTGGTGATTGCCACCGGGATGATTGCGTATCTGGGCATGGGTCTTTCCAAGCTCACCGGCGAGGACTTTCTCGACAAAACCCGGCCGAAGAACGTGTTTCAAAACCTGTTCTTCGTCGCCATGGCGCAGGCGCTGCTGGTTTACGCCATTGCCATCCCGTTCGGCATTGCCGATCCGACCGCCATGCCACTGGGCGTTGGCATCCTTACGGGCAGCATGTGGATGGTCTACTCGTGGGTGATCCAGCATTGGGTGGGCTACTTCCACGCCATCGCGCGCACGGTTGCCGTGTTGGTGCTTTGGTACGCGTTTCCTGAGCATCGTTATGTGGCGATTCCCGCAGCCATCGTCGTGATCTATGCGGTGACCATCGCGGTGCAGGAGTCGCGTTGGCGAGCCCTGCGCGCCGCGTGAGTGCTCTTTAGCCCACGGCGGCACCAAACAGCGTGCCAATGCCGAAGGTGGCCGCACCCGCGCCGCCACCGATGGCCAGCATGCGCAAACCGCCTGAGATGGCATTGCGGCCGGTGAACAGGCTCATGGCTGCACCCGTACCAAACAGGCCGAATGCGGCGAGGCCGGCCCCTGCCCACGCAGCATTGGGTAGGCCGAAGCCCAAAATGAAGGGCAGCAGGGGCAGCGTGGCGCCTACCGAGAACGCCGCGAAAGAGAACAGCGAGGCACCCCAAGGCGAACCGAGATCGTCGGGGTTCAAGCCGAGCTCTTCGCGAGCCAAAACGTTCAAGGCGTGCTCGGGTTGCGCCACAAGCTGCGTGGCAATACGCCGCGCTTCTTCCAGCGGCAAACCGCGAGCGGCATAGATGAGGGCCAGTTCTTCGGCCTCAGCTTCCGGGTATTCGGCCAACTCCTCCCGCTCCAAACCAATCTGGTACTCGAACAGCTCGCGCTGCGAGCGCACCGAGACAAACTCGCCCGCCGCCATCGACAGTGCGCCTGCAAGCAAGCCTGCGACACCGGCCGCCAGTACAACGGCGTTGCCTGAGCCAGCGCCGACCATGCCCAGAATCAGGCTGGCGTTCGACACCAGTCCATCGTTGATGCCAAACACGGCGGCCCGCAAATTGCCGCCCCCCACGCCGCGATGCCGGTGGCCGATGTCCTCGACGCGCAGGGGAATGACGTGCCCACTGGGGGCGGTGTCGTAGGCGGAGAGGCCACGCACCTTCAGCGCAGCGAGCAAGGGCCGAAGCCGCTTCGGCGGCATGCGTTGGATCAGAAGGGCTGCCACGCGGGCGCGGGCGTTCGGCGCAAACGCCGGCACGGTTGGCAGCATGGCCTGCCATCGCAAGGCTTGCGATTCAGCGGTCGCGGCCAGCTCACGGAACAGCGCGGACATGCGTGCTTCGCGTTCGGCTTCGGCGAGGGCCCGATACAGCCAGGCCGACTGCTTCTCTTCGTGCCAGCTTTCCGGTGCGCTCATGAGCTTGTTCCCATTGGGGGTGTGCCAAGCCAGAATAGGCCTCTTTCCGCACCAAGCCTTTGACCCATGCCAAAGAAGATCGAGCGTCGCCAGTCGTCCATCCATGGCAATGGCGTGTTTGCCACCGAGGCGATTGCCAAGGGCGAGCGCATCGTTCGGTACAAGGGCGAGGTGCGCAAACATGCCGAGGTCGATGCCGACTACGCCGGCCACGATGAAACCGGGCACACGTTCCTGTTCAGCTTGAACGACGAGTACGTCATCGACGCCAACATCGATGGCAACGTGGCGCGCTGGATCAACCACAGCTGCGCGCCCAACTGCGAAGCCGTGCAGGAAGAGAACGCCAAGGGCAAGAAGCACAAAGACAAGGTGTTCATCGAGGCCATGCGCGACATCGCCCAAGGCGAAGAGCTGAGCTACAACTACGGCATTGTGCTGGATGAGCCCTACACGCCCGAGCTGAAGAAGCTGTGGGAATGCCGCTGCGGCTCAAGCAAATGCACGCACACCATGTTGCAGCCCAAGTCGAAGCCCAAGAAGAAATCCAGCGCCAAGAAGTGAAGGCCGCGTCGCGGGCCGTCGGAAGTGTGACTTCCGGGTAGTGCATGTGCCGACGGTGTGGCTCACGCTATGCCTCTTTTGCTGAGTCTTTACCATGCGCCGTCTGTTGCTCACCGCTTTGGCGGGTATTTCGATCACGCCGCAGGCCTTTGCCGTGGTCGTCGACGGTCGCAT
>JAIXVL010000023.1 GCA_027483045.1 Lysobacteraceae bacterium | reverse complement strand
GGGTTGCGTCAGGCGAGTTTCGCACACGCTCGCGCGGCGTGACGACGTTAACGGCCACGGCGTCTACTGCAGACGCCAACCAGAACATTTGGATTGGCGCATATAACGCTGGCACGCCGCTCTATGGCACGTTGCAGATTGCGCACGCTTACATCGGTGGCGGCCTGACTGAAGCAGAGGTTATTGCCCTCGAAGACATCGTTACGTCCCACCTCGCGCGCATTGGCGCGGCGGTGTAGCCATGACCCGCATCCGAGACACCCGCCCTTCTCTGCTTAAAACGTCCAGCGGTACGGATGTCACGATCCCGCTCGTGTCGTCAGCAAATGCGGGCCTGGCGCCGGCCAGCGGCGGGGGTACGACAAACTTCTTGCGCGCCGATGGTAGGTGGGCTGCTCCTGCGGGCGGGGGCGGGGGCGGCATCACTGATGGTGACAAAGGCGATATCGCGGTCAGTGGGTCGGGCGCGACTTGGGCCATTGATAACCTTGCGGTTACGGCGGCAAAGATCGCAAACTCCGCTGTTTCTACCGCAAAAATCGCAGACGCTGCCGTCTCCACGGCAAAGATCGCAGACGCTGCCGTCTCCACGGCAAAGATCGCGGATACCGCCGTCACAAGCGGAAAGCTCGCAGACTCGGCCGTCTCTACGGCCAAGATCGCGAACGATGCCGTCACCTATGCCAAACTGCAGAATGTCACGGCGAACGGCGTTCTCGGGCGCGCGGCGGGCACCGATGGCGACGCTAGCGCGGTGACGCTCGGAGCCTCGCAACTAATGGGGCGCGGCGAGACAGGCAATATCGCCGCCATAACGCTCGGCGCAGCCCTCTCGATGAGCGGCACGACACTAAACGTCGATGTTGACGCCACGCTCAACTTGGCACCCGACGGCGCGAAACAATTTGAAGCCGGCCTGGGGTTGGCCGCCGTCAACTTTTTCCGGCTCCAAGGGGCGTTGGCCGGCGACGCTGTATCGCTTTCGTCACAAGGCACCGACGCCGATATCCCAATCTCGTATCACGCCAAGGGCACGGAATCGCACCATTTTGGCAACGGCGGGGGGCAGCAGTTCGAGATCGCGGACGCAGGCTCGCCCACGTCGAATTGGCTGAAGGTGACCGGCGCGGCGTCGGGGTCTAGCCCCAAAATTGAAGCGACCGGCAGCTCTACAAACATTGACGTGCGCCTGACGCCAAAAGGCACAGGCCGCGTTGTCGCAGAAGGCTCGACGGGCCTGCGCTTTCCGTCCGCATCGTCGGACCCGACAAGCGCGACCAACGGCGAAGTCTACTACAACACCACGACCCACAAGCTGCGCGTGCGTGCCAACGGCTCTTGGGTGGATCTGCACTGATGGCCGGAAACAACGTTTCATTCGGCGCAATCCGCTGGGATGCGTGGTATTCGGACACCAACGAGCCGCTTTCGACGCGGCGCTCGTTGGGTGATCCTGTCTATCAAGGCCGCGCGCCGTTCTTTGCGGAGCAACTTGCGCCGAACTACATTCGTTTTGCGCACTCCACGTCAACGATGACGCAAGAGATCGCGTTTGCGAAAGATAACGGGCTCGATTTCTGGTCGTTCCTGTATTACGGCGGTGCGGACTCCACAAGCTCAAACTTCAATCACACGCTCGCGGAAGGTTGGAAGCTATTCCAAGCCAATCCGAACAAGAACGACATGAAATGGTGCTGGTTTATGTACCCCGCGGGTCTCGCCAACGGGTCTACGACGCTGGGCCGTTGGTCGCGAATGGTTGACATCATCGTCGAGCATATGCAGCAGTCAAATTATAAGAAGGTTTTAACGAACCGTCCGCTGTATCAGATCTATTGGGAGCCCGGCGAAATAACGGGCTGGTGGCAGGGCAACATCGCCAATTACAAGACGGCCCTAGACGCGCTTCGCACGCGGGCGCAGGCCGCCGGCTTGGGGAACCCCTACATAACGTTCTACGGCATTTCGTCAGCAGACGAAGCCGACTTCATCGCAACTGGCGCGGACGCTGCGTGCTCGTATATCTCGCGCATTCCGGGGGCCGCGTACGACAAGACGTATGCCGCGCTCGATTTGAGCGTGCGCGGTACGTGGGACGAGCAGGCGACCAACTTTGGCGAAGTCATTCCCACTTGCATGATGGGTTGGGACACTAGGCCGCGCGTGAACTATCCGGTCAGTTGGGCATCCGACGCCAAGCCATACTTTAGGAACCGGAACTTCCACGCCAACGCTACCAACGCCGAACTGGTCACGCATCTGCAAGCGTGCGTCGATTGGATCGACGCGAACCCGACAGCGTGCCCCACGCGCACGGCGCTGATCTACGCCTGGAACGAACACGACGAAGGCGGGTGGATGTGCCCAACCCTGAGCGATCCGACCGGAACGCGGCTCGCGGCCCTCAAGACCACGATTGAATTGTAGGGTGTGGCTTGCTGCTGCGTCCTACATCGTGTATTTGTCTCGTTGAACTGCCAGTGGAGTACCAATGGCCGAGGACGCAATCGAACTCGATCTGGACTCGTCCCCCGGATCGGAAACCCTGGACGCAGCCGTAGAGGCCAAGGCCGAAGCAGCACCCGCGGAATCGTCCCCCGCGAAAGACGAGCTCACTGAGCGCGAACAACTCCTGCAAGTCGTCAAAGACGTAGGGGTCAAGGCGCCGGAAGCAGCCGCCTCGTCAGCGGACAAGGGCGCGGAAGCGGGAAGCACCGCCGAGAAGCCCGCCAAGGAAGTTGACAACGAAGCGTTCACCGACGTTCCGTTCCACAAGCATCCGAGGTTCCGTGAAGTCCTGCGCCAGCGGGATACATACCGGACGGATGCCGAGCGGTATCAGAACGTTGAGACTTTCCTGCAGACCAATGGTCTGTCTGGTGATGAGGCGGCCGACGGCCTCCGCATCATGGGCTTGATGAAAACTGACCCGGTGAAAGCCTGGCAGGAGATCAAGCCGACGATCCAAAACCTGCTCATCGCGGCAGGCGAGGTTCTACCGGACGATCTGCGGAGCATGGTTGCCCAGGGTCAAATGACCCAGGAAGCCGCGCAGGAAATGGCACGGACCCGCGCTCGAGCGGACTCCGTGGAGCGCCGATCGACGTGGGAGCGCCAGTCCGCAGAGCAGCGGTATTACGCGCAAACCGCCCAGGCGATCACTTCGACTGTCACTGACTGGCAGGCCGACCGGGAACGGGCAGACCCCAACTTCCAAGCCAAACTGCCGCGCATTCAGCGCGAGATCGCGTACCTGCAGATGCAGGAAGGCAAGCCGGCGACGCCGCAAGGTG
>JAIXVL010000112.1 GCA_027483045.1 Lysobacteraceae bacterium | reverse complement strand
TTCACTTACGCCGGTATAGAAGACAGCAGTCATGTCTTCCACCTCCAGCTCCGGCCTTCGCTTTGGTTTATGGGATTGAATCGGCGCTTCACCGTCTACCAGAGATTGACGGTCGTCGAGATCGCTCGCAAGGTTTTTTCGCGTGCTGGGGTGACGCGCTTCGAGTTCCAGTTGTCGAGCACTTACCCGCCGCAAGAGTACACCGTGCAATACGGAGAATCGGACGCCGCCTTCGTCCAGCGGCTTCTTGAGCATCACGGCATCTTTTTCTTCTTCAAGCATGAAGCCGAAGGCGAAACGCTCGTAATCACCGATGATTCGACTCGGCTCGCGACGGCGGAGCCGTCGTCGTTGCCTTTCGCTTATCGGGGCACTGGCGAAGACCACGCCGGCTTTCGCGAAGAGGTGGTGAGCTGGTCGGAAGCGTCCATGGTCGCCCCGAACCGCTACGCTGCCCGAGATTTTCACTTCGAAGACCCACGGGACAAGCTTGGCACCACCCGTACGCTTGGTCCCCAGCGTTCGCCTCTCGTGCAGGAGGCGTACGTCTTCCCCGGTGGCTACTCCGATTCGCAGCAGGGTGAGCGTCTCGCTCTCGTGAGAGCAGAGATGCTGCAATCGGTTCGCCAGCGCTTTCACGGGACATTGAATGCACTTGGGGTTCGGTGCGGCCGCCGGATGACCTTGACAGGCCATCCTCGTCGGGAGTTCAACGACACCTATGTCGTGGTCGAGTCCGCGTGGTCGATCTCGACGAGTGATCATCGCTCGTCGGCTGCGGGAGGCTGGACGCTCCGTGCACGATGCGAATTCCAGCAGGCGAAGGTGCCGTTTCGCCCGCCTCAGCGAACCCCGAAGCCGATGGCTGCGGGGATGCATACCGCTCGTGTGGTGGGTCCTGCGAGTGAAGAGATCTACACAGACGAACATGGCCGGGTCAAGGTCTCCTTCCAGTGGGACCGGGAGTCCAAGGACGATGCGGCCAGCTCCTGCTTTCTGAGAGTCTTGTCGCCGTGGGCAGGTGCTTCGCGCGGTTTTCTCGCCCTGCCCCGCATCGGCGACGAAGTTCTCGTCACTTTCCTTGACGGTGATCCTGATAGGCCTATCGTCTGTGGCTCCCTGTACAACGGTGACAACATTTCACCCGCGAAGACGCAGTCGGCGCATGTCGTGCTCCGCTCCAAGACGACGAAGTCAGGAGGAGCTGAAGACTTCAACGAACTTCGGTTCGAAGACCAAAAAGGGAGCGAACGAGTCTATTTGCAGGCGCAGCGTGATCGCGTTGAGCTGACCAAGAACGACGCGAAGGCGGAGATCCGAGGCCAAGAGGAGCGGGCTGTTCGAAAAAGTCGCAAAACGACCATCGGCCAATCCGATCGATTGGAAGTGAAAAACAAGATCGCAATCGTCGCGGGTGACGAGATCGACTTGCATGTCGGCGCGAGCCGCTTGACGATGAAAAAAGATGGAACCATCGTTCTTCGTGGTGTCCGAGTCGAGATCGAGGGGCGTTCGAAGTTGAGCGCCAAATCCTTGCAAACCAAGGTCGAGGGGTCTGTGTCAGTGGAAATCAAGGGTTTGCGTGCTCAGGTCAAGGGAACCCTCGTCGACGTCAAGGCTGAAGCATTGGCGAGTGTGAACGGCGCATTGGTAAAGGTAGGGTAGGCAGCTCATGGGATTTATTGACGTCGCCAGCATCATCAGGAGCGATCGCTCGCCGCCAGGCGGGAAGCAGCTTTCCGTTGCAAAGTTGGACAAGCTGACCACGCTCTGCGAAGGCCGCCAAGCGGCGCCCGTCGTCACCGGTAACAGCAATGAAGTGACTCCAGAGGGTATCGAGCCAAATTGGCGATCGGCGGCGCTTTATGCTCGCGAGTTGTTGGAGGAAAGCGCTGATCTGGCCGTGCTCCTCCGTTTGTCCATGGCATCGTTGCGCACGCATTCGGTCGAGTCGTTTGTCGAGTGTTTGGAAGCCATTGCTGTGTTGGCGGATGCTCATTGGGAAGAGATTTATCCCGAGCTCTTTGCCGAGGACGGGTCGCCCCCGGACGCCGGCGCCAGAGTGGGCATTCTTGCCCAATTGGATGTCCGCGCGTACATCGCCATTCCATTGTTGCAAGCTCCAGTGCGCGTGAGCGAGGCCGGTGAGCGCTGGCCAAACCTTCTGGATGTCGCTGGCGGGGTTCTGCCTGTGACGGGGGGCGACAATGGGCGAGCCACCATGTTGCTATCCAAGGCGCTTGTCGAGCGTTCGCTGGCAGCGATCGGGCGGCTTGAAGAGGCAGTATCGCGACACTCGCCGGCCGATCGGGATTTCCAACTCGCTAGCCTGAAAGAAACGTTGAATGGTTTGCTCGTCAAATTCGGGAAGCAGCGGCCTGACGATTCCCCAGTTGAAGCGGATTTGCAGGCTGAATCAATCCACCAAGCTGAAGCAGGCATGCCAGCCGCCGGCAGGGTGGCGAGCCGTGAGCAGGCCATCCGCTCGTTGGAACAACTGATTCGCTACTTCGAGACGGCCGAGCCATCCAGCCCCGTGCCGTCGATCTTGCGGAGAGCAAAAAAACTTGTCGGCAAGGATTTCTGGGAGGTTATCCAAGAGCTCGGTGATCAGAGGCTTTCGGATGCTGTGACCGAATCAAAACTATTCCCCAAGCAGTCCTCGTGACATCACATCATCAGAGCACAGGAGCTTAAGTTATGGCCTCGAAAAAGAGCAGCCAAGCATTTCTCGGCAAGAATCGCGCACCTCGCGTACAGATCGAATACGAGAACGAGACGCTGGGCAAGAACAAGAAGGTCGAATTGCCTTTCGTGTTGGGTGTCATGGCGGATTTGTCCGGAAAATCCGCCGCCGAATTGCCGGGGTTGTCCGAACGTACGTTCCGCGAGGTCCGGCAAGAGAACTTTGACGATTTCCTGAAGAAGTCCAAGCCCCAAGTCCAATTCGCCGCTGAGAACAAGCTCACTGACGACGGGCGGCTCGCGATTGACTTGACCTTCGAGAGCATGGAGGATTTTTCTCCCGCCGGCGTTGCGCGAAAGATTCCGCCCTTGGCAAAGCTGCTGGAGGCGCGGTCTCAGCTCAACAGCCTTTTGCGATACATGGACGGGAAGGCAGGGGCGGAGAAGCTGCTCAACGAGCTTCTGGCTGATCCAGAGAACCTTCGTAATCTCATGGGCAGGCTATCCAGCTCGTCCTCGGGGGCGGATGGGGAGCCGGGGATC
>JAIXVL010000114.1 GCA_027483045.1 Lysobacteraceae bacterium | reverse complement strand
CTTACCCTGCGTTGGAGTTGGCCGGCCGCGACGTTTACATCCGTGAGGGTTGCTACAACTGCCACTCGCAGATGGTTCGCACGCTGCGCTTTGAAACCGAGCGCTACGGTCACTATTCGCTCGCTGGCGAGTCGGTGTACGACCGCCCGTTCCAATGGGGCAGCAAGCGCACGGGGCCTGATCTGGCGCGTGTGGGCGGTCGCTACTCGGACGATTGGCACCGCGTGCATCTGATCAACCCACGCGATGTCGTGCCGGAATCCAACATGCCGGCCTATAGCTGGCTGGCCGAAGCCCCGCTCGACGGCGCCGAAGTCACAGCGAACATGCGAGCCCTGCACACACTGGGGCATCCCTACACCGATGAAGACTTGGCTGGCGCGGCGAAAGCCGTGGAAGGCCACACCGAACTCGACGCGCTGGTGGCCTATTTGCAGGGCCTCGGCAAGAACGCACCGAAGGGGTAAGCCATGTTGTCCGGCATCGTGACCGCCATTCTCTTGACCGCCTTCTTGGGCGGCGCCTACTGGCTGTTCGGCATGCATCGCGCCAGCGATTTTGATGCGGCTGCGCAGCTTCCCTTGGAAGACTCAACGAAGGACGACCAGCCATGAGTGCTTTCTGGTCTTGGTTCATGATCGCGCTGGTCGTGCTGAATTTGGCCGGCTGTGTGTGGTTGCTTTGGTACACATCGAAACGCCGCGGAAGTGGTTTGCCGCAAGGCGAAACCACCGGCCACGTGTGGGACGGCAACATCACCGAGTACAACAAGCCGCTGCCACGTTGGTGGATCAATCTTTTCTACCTGACGATCATCTTTACCATTGGCTATTTCGTGCTGTACCCCGGCTTTGGCAGCGTAGAAGGCAAGCTCAATTGGAGTTCGAAAGCGCAGCACGACGCTGAAAAAGCCGCAGCAGACAAGGCTTTTGCTGAGCGCTACGCGCAGTTCGCTACACAGCCTGTCGAAGCCATCGCCGCGAGCCCTGAAGCGCTGTCGGTCGGACGCAACTTGTTCGCCAACAACTGCGCCCAATGCCACGGTTCGGATGCGCGCGGCGCACGTGGCTTTCCCAACCTTACGGACGACATTTGGCAATGGGGTGGTGGCGGCGAAACCATGCTCACCACCATCACGCATGGCCGCGTTGCCGCTATGCCGCCCTTGGCTGCGGTTGTGGGCGACGACGCTGCCGTAACGGCGGTGGCCACCTATGTGCAGAAGCTGGCAGGTCAGAGCGTCGACCCCGCCCTGGCTGCAGCGGGCAAGGAGAAGTTTGATGTGGTGTGTGCTGCATGCCACACCGCAGCAGGAACGGGAATGGTGGCTCTAGGTGCGCCCGATCTGACCGACAGCTATTGGCTGTACGGCCCGGATTTGGCCACGATTCGGGAAGGCATCATCAAGGGCCGTGCAGGCCAAATGCCCGCGTTTGACGCCACGTTGGGCGCCGAGCGCGTTCGCTTGGTGACGGCTTACGTTTACTCACTGAGCCAGAAGTCCGGGAGCAATGCGACCGCAAGCGATGCCGCCGTAGCCGCTGCCGTCGCTCCTGCTACGCAGTGACCGGAAGCCCATGAGCAACGATCCCATCATCGAGCACGCCCCAAGGAGCTGGACCCAGCGCCTTGGGGCCATTCTTTGGCCTTCGTTTTTTGCCGCGGGCGTAATGACGATGGTGTTCTTCGCGTTCGTCGATCCACTCGACCTTCGCGATATCAGCTTTCCCAATCTCGACGCTGAAATCGGTCGCGGCTTCGGTTACACCATTTGCTTCTTCATGTTCTGGGCGGCAACGGCGAGCTCAAGCTTGTTCACCTGGATCCTGTTGCGGCCGGCAAGCCGCTTCAATACGCCATTGAAGGACGACTGAGCTCATGGCAAAGCCGCTGCCGATTAAGGTCATCGATGATGGCGGCCTGTATGTGTCGGAGGCCAAGGTCTATCCGCGCGAGATCAATGGCTTGTTCCAGCGACTGCGCCACAGCGCGGTGTTTGTGCTGCTGGGGCTTTTCTACGGCGTGGCTTGGATCTCGTGGGATGGCCAGCAGTCGGTGCTATGGGATTTGCCCGCGCGTAAGTTCCATGTATTCGGCATTGTGTTCTGGCCGCAGGACTTCATTTTTCTCGCCCTGCTTTTGGTGATGGCGGGCTTAGCGCTGTTTTTCTTCACTGCGATGGCCGGGCGCTTGTGGTGTGGCTACGCCTGCCCACAAACCGTGTGGACCGAAGTCTTCATCTGGATGGAGCGTTGGACGGAAGGTGACCGTGCCAAACGCATGAAGCTGGATGCCGCGCCATGGAGCGCCGAGAAGCTGCTTCGCAAAGCGGCAAAGCACACGCTCTGGCTGACCTTTGCGTTGTGGACAGGCTTCACCTTTGTGGGCTACTTCACTCCCATCCGTGAACTCGGCGCGCGCTTGATGCCCTTTGAGTGGGGTGGCTACGAAACGTTCTGGACGCTCTTCTATGCACTATCCACCTGGGGCAATGCAGGTTTCTTGCGCGAGCAGGTCTGCAAGTACATGTGCCCTTACGCTCGCTTCCAAAGTGCGATGTTCGACCGGAACACCTTGATCATCGCCTACGACGAGCGACGCGGCGAACCACGCGGCCCGCGAAAGAAGGGCGCGTTCTCCAGCGTTCTTGAGCGCGCGCGTGGCCTGATTTCGAAAGTAGATGCCGATGGCTGGGTGGCTTGGTCGGCACATCACCAGAGCGCGGCCAGTCAGTCGGTGGGTGCGCGCGGAACGACTTCGATTTTGGACTTGGCCATCAATGTGGCCGACCGCGAAAAAGCGGAAGGCGAGGCATTAGGTGACTGCATCGACTGCACCTTGTGCGTTCAGGTTTGCCCAACAGGAATCGATATCCGCAACGGCTTGCAGTACGAGTGCATCGCCTGCGGCGCATGCATTGATGCCTGCGACTCAGTGATGGACAAGATGGGCTACCCCAAGGGTTTGGTGCGCTACAGCAGCCAAAACGCTGTGGATGGCAAGCCCACCCGTGTGCTCCGGCCGCGCGTTTTCGTCTACGCGTTTCTGCTGTGCCTGATCGGTTTCGGAATCGTCTTTGGCATCGCCATGCGCAGTCCCCTGATTGTCGATGTCATCCGCGACCGCAACGCGCTTTATCGCACCAATGCGGACGGCAGCGTGGAGAACGGCTACACCCTGAGGCTCATCAACAAATCGGAAGAGACGCGCACCTATCGCATCGAATTGAGTGAAGCACCCACAGGCATCGCCTTCGCAAGCGACCCCGGTGTGATTGCGTTGGCTCCTGGCGAAGTGCGCAGCGTGGGTGTGGCGCTGAAAGCGCCTGCAGGCTTGGTGAAGGGGCGCGTGGATGTCGAGGTGCGAGTCAGCAGCATCGACAATGCCCTGCAGGTAGAAGAAGAAACCCGCTTCTTTGGGCCGCTCTGACAACAGAGCCAGGCATCACGCAACGTGGCGTCGGTGGCCAAGCTATTGCGCTAGCCAGAGCTTCTCAAGATTGGGGAAGTTCCACTTGTCGTTGGACTCGATGCCGACAATGCGGTCATTGCAGTCTTTGGCCGACAGATCAAGATCCTTGATGATCACTGGCTCGCGCTTGCGTGCATTGAAGAAAATGCGCACGCGCGGTTCAAGCAGCGATCCATCGCCTTGTTCAAGGATCACGCCCAAGCGATCGGATTCCAAACGCACCAGAGAACCCACCGGATAGATGCCTACGCTTCGAATAAAGGACTTGAGCACGAGTTCGTCGAAGTGTCCCTTCCAACTGAACATGCGCTGCAAAGATTCCGCTGGGCCCCAAGCCTTCTTGTAAGGGCGATTGGACGTAATGGCGTCGTAGACGTCACAAACAGCACCCATCCGCGCCATCAAGCTGATCGCGTCGCCCTGCAGGTTGTGCGGATAGCCCGTGCCATCGAATTTCTCGTGGTGATGCAAGGCGACATCCATCACCGCCTCGGCTGCGCCGCCGCTGTCGCGCAGCATCTCCCAGCCGCGCGTCGGGTGCGCCTTCATGATCTTGAATTCGTCGTCGGTCAGCGCGCCGGGCTTGTTGAGCACACCAATCGGCATGGCCGCCTTGCCGAGATCGTGCAGCATGCCGGCGGCTCCCGCTTCTCGTACTTGCTCGTCGGGCAGCCCAAGTCGGCGCGCCAAAGACACCATCAAGGCGCAGACCGCCACCGAGTGCATGTAGGTGTACTCGTCGTGCGTTTTCAGTCGCGCCACGCTCAGAAGGGCATCAGGGTGGCGACTGACCGAGGCGTTGATCTCATCGACCAAAGGCATCACCGCATCGGCGTGCACCGCGTTGCCCAAGCGCGCGTCATTGAACAGCGCGACGACCTTTTCCTTGCCCTCGGAATACAGTTTGCGCGCGCGATGGATTTCTTCATCCATGCTCGAGCGCGGCACCACAATGGCTGGAGCTCCCAAGACCGGAGGGGCTTCTGACACCTCAAGCTCGGGCGCCGCCGCTTTCTCAGGCTCTGAAGGGGTCTCTACCTGTTCGGCTTCGGAAGGAGGCGTCTCCGACAGGGACTCAACGTCCCCTTCGGGCAGGTAGTCCAAGCCTTGATCTGTGTCGATCAGCAGTTCGTCGACACCACCTTCGGCCAGCAGCTCGATATCGCGTGCGTCCAGCAAGAATCCCTTGCGAACGAACGCATGGTGATAGCCCGAGCCACCCAGTCGGTGGAACCACATGCCCGGTAGGGCGTGAGCGATGGGGACGGGCTTGATCATGCCGGTCCAGCTTAACGGGCCGGAGCCGCCTCGGCACGGGCTTTTGGCAGGAAATGCGATCTACGTACACCTGATTTGACTTCGCGCAACCCGCGACCCACCGGCCAGCCCTAGGCTGGCGCCGTTACCTGTAAAGCGACCGCCCATGTCCCACTCTTTTCGCCTGCGCTCTCCGGTGGTTTGGCTCATTCTGGGCCTGCCGCTGGCCACCTTGATGGGAGGCTTCTACACACTGCGGCTCACCAGCGCCGACTCCCTTGATGTAGTGAGCGATCCGGTCACGCGCACGGCTCAGGTGCAACGGATTGATCTATCGACCGACGAGACCACGCGGGACCTTGGATTGAGCGCCCTAATGACTCCCGAGGGGCATCAGGTCACGGTGAAGGTCTTGCCCGAGGGTGCGGTACGAGCGGACGCCGCATTGGTGCTTCGCCTAGAGCATCCCATCGACGCGCAGCAGGACGTTCGCATTCGCTTGCAGCCCGCCCCGGAGGGCGGATGGGTGGGCGTTTGGCCCCAGCAGGCCGTTGCATGGCGCGTGCAGCTTTCGCCACCCCACTTGGAGTGGCGACTTTTGGGCCGTGCGGGCAGCGCAAACGCGGTGAGCCTGCAGCCCGCCCTCAGCGCGGAAGATCCTGATGCCCGCCGCTGACGGAAGCATCAGCACTGCAGCCTGTTTTCACTGTGGCGAAGCGGCTGACATGCCGATTTGGCGCGCGCTGGGTGGTCAACAGCGCGCGTTCTGCTGCAACGGATGCGCCGGTGCAGCGCAGTGGATTGGCGAAAGCGGTCTGTTTGACTACTACCGCCTGCGGCAGCGTGACAGCGCGCGAGTCGAGGCCCAAACGCTGGCCCTCGACTACGCGGTTTGGGATCGCACCGACTTACAGAGTACGCACGCCACCGAGACCCCCGAAGGCAAGGCCATCACCCTAGCCGTCGATGGCATGCATTGCGCTGCGTGCGCGTGGCTGATCGACAAAGCGCTGCGCCAGCAGAACGGCGTGCGCGATGTGCAGGCCAATGCCATTACCGGGCGAGTGCGCGTGGTGTGGGTCGCGCAGGCACTCGCGCTTTCCTCCGTGCTGCAACGTTTGGCAGCGCTCGGTTATCGGCCGTCTCTGGCCGGCTCTTCTGCGCAGGAAGCGCAACGCCGGAAGGCGCGCCGCGACATGCTGCTCCGGCTGGGCGTGGCAGGCCTCGGCGCCATGCAGGCCATGATGTTTTCGGAAGCCATGTATCTCGACACGCAGGGCACCATGCCGCTGCCTACGCGCGACATGTTCCGCTGGCTGACGGCCTTGGTGTCTGCACCCGTCGTGTTTTATGCCGGCATGCCCTTCCTTCGCGGAATGTGGCGCGAGCTGCGACTGCGCGTGCCCGGCATGGACACCCTGATCGGCAGCGGTGTCTTGCTGGCCTGGGGCGCTTCAATGTTCGAGACGCTACGCGGCGGGCCGCAAGTTTGGTTCGACGCTGCAGTGATGTTCGTTCTCTTTCTTCTTGCCGCACGCTACTTGGAAGAAGCTGCCCGAAACGGTGCGCGCGCCCGATTGGATGCACTGGCAGGCGCACAACCGGCACTGGCGTGGCGCGAGCAAGCGGGTGCGCTTTCGCAAGTACCCCTGGCCGAGATTGCTCAGGGCGATGTGTTGCAGGTGCCTGCAGGCAGCACGGTTCCCGCCGATGGCGTGCTTTTGGATCATGCCGCCGCATTCGATGAAGCACTTCTCACCGGTGAATTCTCGGCCCGTGCGCGTTCACCGGGTGACACGGTGCTCGCAGGCAGTGTGGTTCGCGAAGCAACCGCGCGTCTTCGCGTCACCGCCGTAGGGGCCGCTACGCGCCTGTCCGAACTGGTGCGTCGCGTGGAACACGCGCAAAGCTTGCGGCCGGCAACGCAACAGTTCGCCGAGCGCCTGGCGCGCAAAGTGGTGGTCGCTACGCTGCTGTTGTCCGCCCTCACTGGCGCGGTGTGGTTTTGGATCGATCCGGCCATGGCCTTCCCCGTCGCGCTTGCTGTGCTGGTCGCCACTTGTCCTTGCGCACTCGCACTGGCGCTTCCCGCCGCACAAGCCCGCGCCAATGCAGTTCTCGCGGAACGCGGCGCCTTGGTGCTCGGTGCAGAAGCACTCGAGCGCCTCGCGGAAGTCGACACCATCGCGTTCGACAAGACCGGCACACTCACGCGCGGCAAGCCGGTACTGCTCAGCACTGAAACATTCGCTGAGTACTCGGCGGAGGCGGCACGCCGCTATGCCGCGGCACTTGAACACGCGGTCTCCCACCCGCTGGCCACCGCTTTCGGCGCATGCGATGGCGTACAGGCGCAGCAGGTTCGCACCATCGTGGGCGAGGGCGTGGAAGGTCGCATCGAAGGCGCGCTGTGGCGCATTGGTCGCGCCCGCTTTGCGCTCTCGCGTGCATCAGCAGAATGCGATGGGGTTTGGCTCGCTCGCGAAGGCGAAGCTGTGGCCCGATTCGTGATTGAAGATGGGCTGCGCCCCGAAACCGCAGCCACCGTGGGCTTGCTGCAGTCCGATGGCTACCGCCTTTTGTTGCTGAGCGGCGATGCGCCTGCCCGTGTCGGGCCGTTGGCAGAAGCACTCGGCCTATCCGAGCACTACGCCATGCTTCGCCCAGACGACAAGGTGGAACGTGTGCATGCGCTACAGGCGCAAGGCCGCCGCGTCCTCATGGTCGGAGACGGCTTGAACGATGCGGCCGTGTTGTCAGCGGCCAGTGTGTCCATGGCCATGGCCAATGGCGCACCCTTGGCGCAACGAAGCGCCGATGTGGTGCTGGGCAGCAGCGGGATTTCTGGCGTTCGCGACACGCTCAAGATTGCACTGGAAACACGCCGCGTCATTCGCCAGAACTTGCGCTGGGCCGTGGCCTACAACGTGGTCGTGTTGCCCGTTGCGGCACTGGGCTGGATGACCCCGGGCTGGGCCGCCTTGGGCATGGCGCTCTCGTCGCTGGGTGTTACCTTGAATGCGCTTCGCATTGGACGGGCACGCGCATGACCATCCTGCTCTTCCTGATTCCCATTTCGCTGGTCTTGCTGGGCATTGCCGTTGCAGCCTTTTTCTGGGCGGTGCGACAAGGTCAATTCGACGATCTCGATACTCCAGCACTCGACATTCTGTCGGACGATGCCGATTGATCTTTTGGTGCTTGGCGCGGCATTTCTCACTGGGCTGTTGGGCACAGTGCATTGCGGTGCCATGTGCGGTGGCATCGCCGTTGCTCTGGGCAGTAACGGCCCGCCCACGCAAGCACGCCAGCGCGCATTCGCGAGCAACTTGGGGCGAGTGCTGGGCTACACGGTGGCAGGCGCGATCGCAGGCGGATTCGGCGCGCAATTGCTGGCCGTCTTTAGCGCTCAAAACTTGGGCCCGCTTCTGCGCACAGCCGTCGGCATCGCGTTGATCTGGGCCGCTTTACGCATGGCTTCGCCGCGCTTGGCTCTGCGACTTCCCGGCGGCGCGGGCACAAGGCTTTGGCAGTGGATGGCCCCGCTCCGGAGCGCGGTGCCTGCTGATGGGCCGCTGCGTCCGTGGCTCTTGGGTCTGTTGTGGGGTTGGCTGCCCTGCGGCCTGTCGTACACCTTGCTCACGGCCGCTTGGCTGGAAGCCAGCGCATTGCACGGCGCACTGCTGATGTTCGCATTCGGTTTGGGCACCCTGCCCTTGATGCTGAGCTTGGGCTACAGCGGTGCCCGTTTGATGGGTGCCTTCTCACGAACGGGTGTGCGCTACACGGCCGCCAGCGTGGTCGCGACGTCTGGCCTGCTCACGCTTCTCGCACCTTGGCTGATGCACTTGCCAGCCGTGCATGCGGGATTGAGCGCTCTAGGCTGCCGCAGCATCACTGCCTGAGCGAAGCGCTGGGCGACCCAGCGCAAGGCGGCATCAGTCGTCGCCGTGAGCCAATGCTTCAAGTCGTTCGGGCTGCAACAAGCGCAGATGCCTGCCCTTCACTGAGATCACGCCGTCGTCCTGAAGCTTGGAGAGGCCGCGGCTCACGGTTTCGATCACCAAACTCAAGTAACTGCCGATGTCCGAACGACTCATGGGCAAGTGCAGCTGCTGCGGGTCACGCCCCAAGCGCTGCTGCCGCTCGGACAGCCCATGAAGGAACATCGCCAAGCGCTCTTGCGCCTGCTTGCGGCCCAGCATTTCCAAGTGATCCTGATGGCGCGCCATGCCCTCACCCATCGCGCGCAGCATTTGTCTCTGGAAATCAGGGCGCTGCGCTGCCACGCGCTCGAGCGCCGAAAGCGGCACTTCGCACACGTGGGCAAGCTCCAACGCCACAGCATCGACGCGAAACTTGCCCGCCCCCAAACCCTCTAGGCCAATCAACTCGCCCGGGAAGTAGAAGCCAATCACCTGCTCATCGCCGTTCTCATTCACGGCAATTGTTTTGAATCCACCGTTCTGCGAAATGTAAACCGAGCGCATCGGCTCACCCGCGCGGAACAGAACGCTGTCGCGCTCGAGCGGCCGCCGCGCCAACACCGAACCCGACAAGCGTTCGATCTCTTCGATACCCACGGCCGCCGGGCGGCACAGAGGGTGCAGCACGCATTCATCACAGCTGCGGTTTCCCACCAGCGACTTCAGTTCCATAGCTTTGGCGGCCTGTGGCTGCATCGGATTCACTTTTCCCCGGCGTACTTCTGCAGCCAAGCATTCACCGACTCATGCCACTGCACACTGTTGTGCGGGCGCAGGATCCAGTGATTCTCGTCAGGGAAGTACAACATTTCCGATTCGATACCCTGGCGCTGCAACGCGCTGAAGGTAGCCAAGCCCTGCTCCACCAGCACGCGATAGTCCTTCTGGCCATGAATGACCAGCATGGGCACGCGCCAGTTCTGCACGAAATTCACCGGGTTGTGCTTTTCCATCGCTGCAGCGTTCTGCCACGGCACGCCGCCGTTTTCCCACTCGGTGAACCAGAGCTCTTCGGTGGAATAAGCCATCGAACGCAAATCAAATACACCGGCATGGCTGACCAAGCACTTCCACGGTGCGTTCCAGTTGCCAGCAATCCAATTGACCATGTAGCCGCCGTAGCTGCCACCCAGTGCGCAAGCGCGATCGCCGTCGAGGAAGTCGTACTTCGCCAGCGCGGCAGCCCAACCCTTCTGCAAATCTTCCAAGGGCTTGCCGCCCCAATCTTCCGAGATCGAATCAGTAAACGCTTGGCCGTAACCGGTGCTGCCGTGGAAGTCGATCATCACCACCGCAAAGCCCATGCCTGCATAGGTCTGCGCGTTCCAGCGGTAGTGCCACTGGTTATGGAAGCTGCCCTGCGGGCCGCCGTGAATCAGAAACGCCACCGGCGCTTTCTGGCCCGGCTGCAAATTCCACGGCTTGATGACGTAGCCATGCACAGTGGCGTTGTTCCAGCCACTGAAGCTGAATTGCTCAAACTCGCCCATGCCAACGCCCGCGAGACGCTCGGCGTTGTAGTTCGTCAATTGGCGCTCGGCAATGCGGGCACGCAAAGCCCCCATGTACAGATCAGCCGGCTGCGCGATGGTGTCGCGAACAAACACGATGCGGTCGCCGTCAATGTCGAAGGCGCTGACGTTGCCGCCCTGCACCACTTTGCGCACAGCACCACTGGCGAGGTTCACTTCGAACACAGGGTGCGTGCCGGTGTCGAGCGTGGCGGTGTAGATGTTGCGACCGTCATCGCCAAGAACGAGGGTGTCGAAGCTGCGATCCCACGCGGCGGCGATTTCGCGGGTCTTGCCCGAGGCCATATCCATCGCCATCAGGCCAAAACGATCAGCCTCGAAGCCCGGCCGTTTCATCGCGCGCCAGAAAAGAGTCTTGCCATCTGCAGAGAACACCGGGTTGGTGTCAGTGGCGTCGTTGGCGTCGGTCAGGTTCTTCGGCGCGGCACTGCCATCCAACGGCACGTGGAACAAATCGAAGTTGGTCGACCACGGCTCACTTTTTTCGGCGATGCGCACGCTGAAAACCAAGGACTTTCCGTCGGGCGCGAAAATGTAGTCGCTCTCATCGCCAAAGGGCTTGCCCGGCACATCGCCATCGATGCCCTTGGTGATCAAGCTCGGCTCGCTCGTGGCCTTGCCATCCGCGGCCAACGGGGCAAGAAACACTTGGGAACGACGACCGTCGGCCCACGTATCCCAGTGGCGCACAAACAGGCGGGAGTACGTGACCCCGGTGGTCTTGTCTTCCGCATCAGCCTTCACGCGATCAGCGGTGCAAGCCAAGGTGGCGCAATCGGCATACACCTCAAAGCTCAAGGCCAAGGCCTTGCCGTCGGGCGACAAGCGGAAGGTCCCCACGTCCAAGGGGTAGTCGGTCACCTGCACG
>JAIXVL010000030.1 GCA_027483045.1 Lysobacteraceae bacterium | reverse complement strand
TGCAATCCGTAGCCTGCAGCACTTTCCTCCCAAAAAGCCTCACTAAAGTGCGCTAAAGGACCGACGATTGCCCATCTAGGCGCCCCAGGGCTCCGGCCCAAAGCCCCTTCCGAAGGCGCTCAAGCCACCCGGCGCCGGTGCTTCCGGCCGCCTCCAAGAGCGCTTCACGGCCAGCCCCACGGACCGCCAAACGCAGCACCAAGTCAGCCGCCGGCAGATGCCCAGCGCCCCGCTCCGGCCACTCCACAAGCCAAAGCTTGGCCGAAGCGTCCAGTTCGTCCAGGGCAAGAAAATCCAACTCGCTGGCGTCCGCGAGACGGTAGAGATCGAGATGGGCCGCCTCGCCTTCGGCCAACGGGTAACGCTCCACCAAGGTGTAGGTAGGGCTGCGAATCGTGCCCTGCACGCCCAATGCGCGAAGCAGGGCACGCGCCAAGGTGGACTTCCCCGCCCCCAAATCGCCCACCAGATGCACCACGCCACGCTCTGGACGGCTTTTGGCCAGTGCCACTCCCAAGGCGTCCGTCATCGCGGCATCAGCAAGGTCAAGGCGAAGGCTCATCAGCCTGCTCCCGCGTTCAGAACGACGCGCAACGCCGGCAACAAGTCACTGGCCAGCATCCCGCGAGCAGCGCCTTTCGCGGCATGGTCGCCGGCGGCGGAATGCGCCAAGGCACCCACCCAGGCGGCATCAAAGGCTGGCAAACCCTGCGCGCGCAATGCGGCAGTCACGCCCGTGAGCACATCGCCCATGCCGGCGCTCGCCATGGCGGCATTACCAGCCTGAATGACGCGGGTGACCTGACCAGGGGCTCCGACCAAGGTCCCCGCGCCTTTCAACACCACCGCACAGTCGAAGCGCTGCACCAAAGCGTCGAGTGCGGCGAAACGATCGCGCTGTACCTCGGCCGTCGCGATGCCGAGCAATCGCCCCGCCTCTCCGGGATGCGGCGTCAAAATGCTTTGCGGCAGAGTGCTCGGCGATTCGGCAAGCAAATTCAGCGCGTCTGCATCAATCACCAAGGGAAGACCGGAGGCGAGTGCTGCATCAAAAAGGCTTCGCGCTGAAGGGCCAAGACCCAGTCCCGGCCCGAAGGCCAGCACCGACGCCGTCGCGATGCGCGCTTGGATATCTGTGGGTGAAGTGAGGGGCGCGCCCAAGACTTCTGGGCAACGCACGCGAAGCGCAGCGATTGCTTCAGCACTGCCTGCCGCCTCCACCCACCCTGCTCCGCAGCGCGCAGCCGATTCGGCACAGAGAACAAGCGCACCGCCCATGCCTTCGCTACCGCCTATGCACAACACGCGCCCGTGCTGACCTTTGTGGCTATCGCTTGAGCGTGCGGGCAGCATCGCGCGCAAGGCCGGTTCTGCAACAGCAAACGCGCTAGGCGAAACACCGCCAAATGCATCGACAGGCACGCCGAGCGCATCAATGAGCAATTCACCCACCGCATCACGCGCGGTGGCGGTGAGCAGCCCCTGCTTCGCCGCAATGAAGCACAGCGTCACGTCGGCGTGCAGCACCGCGCCCGGCGCTGAGCCACGCTCCGCATCCAAGCCAGACGGCACATCCAAGGCCAGCACTGGAACGCCCTGCTCGGCGACGGCGGCGAGCGCCTGCGCCAGAGCGGCATCCGGCGCGCGAGACAGACCCACGCCGAACAAGGCATCGACCCACAACTCTGCGCGCGGGAGCGGACCACCGAGCGCTGTAACGCCCTGCCCCGCATCGCGCCACGCCTGCTGCGCTGCGCTGGCCTCTGGCGTGCTGCTCGGCCCCGCACCGGCAACAACCACCTCGAATCCCTTCGCGAGCAACGCCAATGCCGCCACGTAGCCATCGCCGCCATTGTTGCCCTTGCCACACAACACACCCACGCGCGACACCTTGGGCCAACGCTCGGCCACCAAGGCGGCCGCCGATTCACCGGCGCGACGCATCAAGGTCGCTGCGCTCAGGCCCTGCAACGCCGCGGCGCGCTCGATTGCGCGTACCTGTTCGACTCGATAAAGCGGAAGGGCATGAGACATAGGTCGATTCTATACTTCAGCGCATGCACGACTGGCTGGCCATCGCGAGCGACATCAAGCACTGGGCGACCGAACTGGGTTTCCAGCAAGCGGGCATCAGTGCCGGCACCTTGGCGCAAGACGAAGCCCACCTCAAACGCTGGATTGAGGAAGGCCGCCATGGCTCGATGGATTACATGGCCGCGCACGGTGATAAGCGCAGCCGTCCCGACGAATTGGTGCCCGGCACGGTTCGCATCATCAGCGTGCGCATGGACTACGGCGTCGATAGCGACAATGAGTGCTGGAAGACATTGGCCGATGGTTCGCGCGCTTATGTGGCCCGGTACGCCTTGGGTCGCGACTACCACAAGGTCATTCGCCATCGGCTGCAACAGTTGGCCGATCGCATTACCGAGCGAGTGGGCACGTTCGGCTATCGCGCCTTTGTTGATTCGGCGCCGGTCTTGGAGCGTGCTCTGGCGCGCGATGCCGGGCTGGGCTGGATCGGCAAAAACACTTGCACCATCAATGCGCGCGCAGGCAGCTGGTTCTTTCTGGGCGAGCTCTACACCGATCTTCCGCTGCCACTCGATACGCCCGCCACCGAGCATTGCGGCACCTGCCGACGTTGCATCGATGTCTGCCCGACACAAGCCATCGTGGCACCGTTCGAACTTGATGCACGCAAATGCATCAGCTACCTCACCATCGAAAACAAAGGCAGCATTCCCGAAGAACTGCGCAAGCCCATCGGGAATCGCATTTTTGGCTGCGATGACTGCCAACTCGTCTGCCCATGGAACAAGTTTGCGCAACGGCATGCGGTGCCGGATTTCGAAGCGCGACACGGCCTAGATAGCGCCAGCCTGATTGAGCTGTTCGCGTGGACGGAAGACGAGTTCTTGAAGCGTACGGAAGGCTCTGCCATTCGACGCACGGGGCACGTGGGCTGGCTTCGCAATATCGCTGTCGCGCTGGGCAACGCACCTCACGATGGGGCGGCGGTGACTGCTTTGAATGCGCGCAGCAACCACGCCTCGGAGATTGTGCGCGAACACGTCGCGTGGGCTTTGGCGGAACAGCTAAAGGGCAGCGTCGCGGCTCGCGAGCTGCCCATCACCCTATTGCCCTAGGGCTTGGTGCTGGAAAAACTCAGGAGCGCGCGTTGATTTCGCGCACCAAGGCTGCACTCACGGGATCATCCGCCTGCGCGGCGCCCTGCAGCACAGGCAGCAGCTTGCTCGCCAGTTGCTTGCCCAACTCCACCCCGAACTGATCGAAGGCATTGATGCCCCAAATCACCGACTGCGCGTAGACGCTGTGCTCGTAAAGCGCCACCAAGGCACCAAACGTCTTCGGCGAGAGCTTGTCGAGCAAGATGAGCGTCGTGGGTCGGCCACCCGGTGAATGCTGTTGTGGCGTAGCGCCAACGTCACCATTGGCGAGCGCTTCGGTCTGTGCCAGTAGGTGGGACAACAGCACGCGATGCTGCTCCGCGTGGCGATGATCCGGCTGAATCACGCCGATGAAATCCGCAGGCACGACTTGCGTGCCTTGATGCAGTGCTTGGAAGAAGCTGTGCTGACTGTCGGTTCCTGCACCACCCCAAATCACCGGAACCGTATCGTGCTCGATCGCAGCACCTTCATGACTGACACGCTTACCCAAGCTTTCCATGACCAATTGCTGCAAGTACGCAGGCAGCAAGCGCAAGCGCTCGTCATAGGGAAGCACGGCTTGCGCGCTGTGGCCTTCTGCGTTGCGATTCCATACCGCCATCAGAGCGTGCATGAGCGGCAGATTCTGCTCAGGCGCAGCCTCCATGAAGTGCCGATCAATCTGCTCGGCGCCCGCCAGCATTTCGGCGAAACCTTGCTCGCCCAAAGCCAGCATTACTGAGAAACCAACGGCGGACCACAGCGAGTAACGACCGCCCACCCAATCCCACATGGGCAGCACGCGTTCTGGCGCGATACCAAACGCCTCGGCTTTCGGCACATTGGCGCTCACGGCATACAGGCGCTCACCGCCACCCAGCCACTCGCGAATGAGTGCACCGTTCAACAAGGTTTCCTGCGTACCAAAGCTCTTGGAAACTAGGATGGCCGCGGTGCGGCTTGGCTCGAGTTCGGACAGCAAGCGCTCAGCCGAATGCGCATCGACATTGCTCAAAAAATGAATGCGGAAACGGCCATCGCTGAAATCCTTCAGCGCATCCAAGGCCAGTCGCGGGCCAAGGTCGGAGCCGCCAATGCCCACATTGATGATGTCGGTAACGCCGCTGGCGCGTAACTGCTGCGTCATCGCCGCCATGCGATCGCGCGCGGCTTTGGCTTCTGCCGCAGCCGCCGAAGCCACCGGCGAGTCGAACACGGTGCGCAATGCACTGTGCAGTGCCGGGCGACCTTCGGAGCGATTAACCTGCGCGCCATTCAAGAGACTGGGGATGGCTGCCGCCATTCCGCTCGCCTGCGCCACGCTCAACAAGGCTTGAACCGCCTCGGCATCGACGTGTTGGCGCGCGAAGCTGACGAATAACCCGTCAACACGCAAGGACATGCGCTCGGCACGGCCCGCATCCGCAGCGATGAGTTGGCGAAGATCGCTGCCTGCAAGGCGCGCGCTGTGGGATTTCAGATGCTCCAGACGCTGCGCCAACGATTGCATGCAGTTCAATTCCTCAGGCGGCTTGCGCGGGGATGCTGTGATTGGTGTGGGTCAGGCGGTTCTGCCGATCAACATAAACCAAGGTCGGCTTGAACAACGCAGCTTCGGCTTCGTCGAGCTGACCATACGCGCAGATGATGACCAAATCGCCCGGCCCTGCGAGGTGAGCAGCCGCGCCATTCACTGAAATCACGCCGCTGCCCTCTTCACCGCGAATGGCATAGGTCACAAAACGCGCGCCATTGTTGATATTGAAGATATGGACCTGCTCGTACTCGCGAATGCCCGAGACATCCAGCAAGCGGCCATCGATGGCGCAGGAACCTTCGTAATGCAACTCCGCGTGGGTGACGGAAGCGCGGTGGATCTTGGCTTTGAGCAAAGTCAGCTGCATGGGGGCGGTCCGGGGTGCGTGAAGGCGCGGAGTGTAGGAGGCAGCGGTTCGAGCCCGCAACCCAGCGATAGGCTGCACGTCCGCACGTTCAGGGGGTGTCTAGGAGGACAAGCGGCAGCGCCCGGGACTCAAGCGCTATCGAACTCAAGGTTGTCGATCAGTCGGGTTTTGCCCAATCGCGCCGCGACCAAGGCCAACAGACCGGGCTCGCCGCCGTCCTCAGGAACGCTGAGATCAGCACGGCGAATAGCGACATAGTCCACTTCAAAGCCAGCGGCCGTCAGGCGCTGCTCGGCTTCAGCCTCAAGCCCGCGCAGCGGCAGCCCCAAGGCCGCCTGCTCGCGCAGCATGCGCAGGTTGTTGATGAGTTCGACCGCAGTGCGGCGCTCATCGCCCACCAAATACTGATTGCGCGAACTCATGGCCAGACCATCGGGCTCGCGCACGGTCGGCGCGGCCACCACATCAATGGCAAACGCCAAGTCACGCGCCATGTGACGGATCACCTGAAGCTGCTGGTAGTCCTTGCGGCCGAACAAGGCAACGTCGGGGTGCACCATGTTGAACAAGCGCGCCACCACCGTGGCCACGCCATCGAAATGTCCGGGGCGGTGCGCGCCTTCCAACACATCGGCAACGCCCGGCACACGAATCCGCACGGCAGCCTCTGCACCCAGCGGGTACATCGTCTCAACCGAAGGCAAGAACAGCACATCGCAACCGGCTTTCGCCAAACCCTCGGCATCTCCTTCCGGAGTGCGCGGATAGCGCGAGAAGTCTTCGTTCGGGCCGAACTGCGTGGGATTCACGAATACGCTGGCCACGACCTTGTCGGCGTTCTGCCGCGCCAGTTCGATTAACTGGAAATGCCCAGCATGCAAATTGCCCATGGTGGGCACTAAGGCGATGCGATGGCCCTGATCACGCCAGCCAGCCAAGTGGGCGCGCAATTCGGCGATGGTGCGAACGGTACGAATCATGCGTAAGCGTGCTCAGCAGCAGGAAACTCCCGCGAGCGTACCGCGTTGGCGTAGGCCTGAAACGCACCCTGCACCGAGCCGCCTTCTTCGAGGAAGTTCTTAACAAAACGCGGCCGCTTGCCGACCGAGACCCCCAAGAGGTCATGCAGCACCAGAATCTGGCCATCGCAGCCCGCACCTGCACCGATGCCGATGGTGGGCACGCGAACGGAACTGGTAATGGCTGAAGCCAAAGTGCTTGGAACGCACTCAAGCACCAAAGCGGTGGCACCCGCGTCAACGATCGCTTGCGCATCGCGCTTGAGCTGCTCTGCCGCTTGCTCTTCGCGGCCTTGCACTTTGTAGCCACCCAAACGGTGAACCGATTGCGGGGTCAGGCCTAAATGCGCGCACACGGGAATCTCGCGATCGACGAGGAATCGGATGGTGTCCAATTTCACGCCGGCACCCTCCACCTTCACCATCGCAGCGCCGCCCTCTTTCTGCATCCGAAGCGCAGCGGTCAAGGCCCGCTCCAAAGTTGAGTCTGCGCCGAAGGGCATATCGGCCACCAAAAGAGCCGACCGCAAGCCACGGGCCACAGCTGCCGAGTGATAGACGATGTCGTCCAAACTCACGGGAAGCGTGCTCGCATGACCCTGCACCACCATGCCAAGCGAGTCGCCGACCAAGACGAGATCGATGCCTGCTTGATCCATCACTGCGGCAAAACTGGCGTCATAAGCCGTCAAGGCCACGATTGGGCGGCCATCGAGCTTCATTCGTGACAACTCGGGCACGGTCAGCAAAGGCTT
>JAIXVL010000287.1 GCA_027483045.1 Lysobacteraceae bacterium | reverse complement strand
TGGCCTGGCCACAGGCATGTACGAAGACCACTTCGGCCTGCGACAGGCGCCGTTTTCCTTAACTCCAGATACGGGGTTCTTTTTCCGTAACGACGCGCATGTGGAAGCACTTCAGGTGCTGCGCGTGGCATTGGATGCAGGCGAAGGCTTCATCAAGGTCACGGGTGAAGTGGGCACCGGAAAAACGCTGCTGTGCCGGATGCTGCTCAACACCTTTGACGAAACATGGGTCACTGCGTGGGTGCCGAATCCGTATCTCGATCCCGATGCGCTGCGGCGAGCCATTGCCGATGAGTTGCGCGTGGCGCTCGGCCCCACGCCGCGCCAGCACACGGTCGTCAAGAAGCTTCAGGAGCGCTTGATCGAATTGGCCGGGCAGGGCAAACGCGTGGCAGTCATCATCGACGAGGCGCAGGCGCTCTCCGATCAGAGCTTGGAAGCACTGCGCTTGCTGTCGAACCTTGAGACCGAGACGCGCAAGTTGCTCCATGTGGTGCTGTTTGGGCAGCCCGAGCTCGACGAGCGCTTGGCACAGCCGCAATTGCGCCAGTTGCAGCAACGGATTGGGTTTGGCTACCGGCTCCTGCCACTCGATGCGCAAGGTGTTGGGCTCTATCTCTCTCATCGGTTGGCGGTTGCCGGTTACAACGGAAGGCCCCTGTTTGCGGATCGCGCATTGCGGCGTTTGCATGCGGCGAGCGGCGGCATTCCGCGCTTGCTCAATGTGTTGGCGCACAAGGCACTGCTGCTCGCGTACGGACGCGGGCAACGCGAAGTGCTTGAAGCCGATGTGGCATTGGCCGTTCGAGACACCGATGGCGCAGTGCAGACACGCCGAGCGTTCCAAGCCAAGCGCTCTTGGTGGCTAGGCCTGCTGGCTGCGGGTGTCGCGGCGGTGTCGGTCTTTGCTTGGCGGATTTGGGCATGAGCGTCATCAACCAAATGCTGAAAGACTTGGACGCGCGCGGCGGCGGTGATGCGCAGCGTCGTGCGGCACTCGCGAGTGCTGGCATCGGAGTCCGGTATCGACCGGCCTCGGCCATTCAACAGCACGGCTTGAAGTGGCTTTACCTCGCGTTGCTGATTGCTCTTGCTGTCGGTGCTTGGTTTTTGGGAGGCGCCTTGCTTGGGAAGCGCGCTCAAGTTGCGGATACGCCGGTCGTTGCGCCCCTGCCAGCACCAGTCGATGCGACGCCCGAGCCAGCGCGGGAGTCCGCTTCGGAGCCGACAGTTCTTGATCCTGCGCTTGCATCGACGGTCCAGCCCGCGCCTTCGACCCTGCGATCCGAGCCTCAGGTCTCGAGGCCCGAGTCGATCGCCGCAGAGCCTTCCCCAGTGCGGCCTGCTGAGCCATCCGCATCTGTTGCAGCGCCTGCGCCTCCGCCTCTGGCCAAACCTTCGCGTCAGTTGATTGAAGTGTTGCCTGAAAGCCCTGATGCGCTGGAGGAAGTGCGCGCCTTGCTCGCCCAAGGGGATGCCGGCGCGGCTCTAGCTCGACTGGGCGGCCTGGGCGTTACGCTCGATGCAGAAGCATTGGCCCTCCGGGCGACGGCTCAACAGCAATTGGGCCAGCACGCCGCGGCCGCTAAGGATTACAGCGCCGCTCTGGCTGCCTCTCCAGAAGTTGCCGCATGGTGGGTGGGGCTGGGCATTGCGCTTGAAGCCGACGGCCGGCCCAGCGAGGCCATCAACGCATTTCAACAGGCCGAGCGCCGCGGCCCCCTCGATCCCGCACTGTCGCGTTATGTTGGCGGCCGCATCGAGGCTCTTTCCAACGGCGAATCCACGACGAGGTAACCATGTCCACGCTTCCCAGTGCCGCCATGAAAAAGATCCGCATCGGCGACCTGTTGGTCGAGAACGGCCTGATCACGGCCGAACAGCTGCAGAAAGCGCTGGCTGAGCAACGCCGCCTTGGCTCCAAGTTGGGCCGCACGCTCATCGATCTGGGCTATGTCAGCGAAAACGACATGCTGGAACTGCTGTCTCGGCAGCTCTCGATTCCGCTGATCGATCTTCGCAGCTACCGTTTCGATCCGGTCTTGGTGCGCAAGCTGCCAGAAACCCTGGCACGTCGCTTCCGCAGTATCGTGCTGCGCGAAGAGGGTAGTGCTTACGTGGTCGGCATGGCCGACCCCACCGATCTGTTCGCCTATGACGAGATGGCGCGCGTGCTCGGGCGCGAAGTGCGCTTGGCGCTGGTGCGCGAAGACGATGTCTTGCGAACCTTCGATACGGTGTATCGCCGCACGGAAGAGATCTCCTCGCTGGCGCAGGAGTTGAGCGAGGAAGTTTCGGCCGACGCGGCCCTCGACGTCAGCCAGTTGGGCTTGGGCGAAGACGCTGCCGACGCGCCTGTCGTCAAGCTTCTGCAGTCGATGTTTGTGGACGCCGTTCAAGCAGGTGCCTCCGACATTCACATCGAGCCTGACACCGATTGCTTGCGTTTGCGCCAACGCATCCATGGCGCGCTGAACGAGCAAATCATTCGCGACAAGCAACTCGCCTCGGCTCTGGTGCTGCGCCTCAAGCTGATGGCAGGGCTCAACATCTCCGAGAAGCGCTTGCCGCAAGATGGCCGCTTTCAGATCAGCGTGCGCTCCAAGGCCATCGACGTTCGTGTGTCCACCATGCCGGTGCAGCACGGTGAGTCGGTAGTGATGCGCTTGCTCGACCAAAGCGGCGCCATGTTGAACCTTGAGCATTTGGGCATGCCGGCGCCCATGCTGGCGCGCTTCCGCAACGTGCTGAAGTCGCCGAGCGGCATCATTCTGGTCACTGGCCCCACGGGTTCGGGCAAAACCACGTCGCTTTATGCGGCGCTGCATTCCTTGAATCAGCCGGAAAAGAAAATCATCACGGTGGAAGATCCGGTCGAGTACCGGTTGCCGCGCATCAGCCAGGTGCAGGTCAACACCAAAATCGGCTTGGGCTTTGCCACCGTGCTGCGCTCGGCCTTGCGCCAAGACCCGGATGTCATTCTGGTCGGCGAAATGCGCGATCAAGAAACGGCGGAAATCGGCTTGCGCGCTGCCATGACCGGCCACTTGGTGCTTTCCACTTTGCATACCAATGATGCGGTGGGCACCGCCGATCGCCTGCTCGACATGGGCGCGCCGGGATACCTTCTTGCCGCATCGCTGCGCGCCATCATTGCGCAGCGCTTGGTGCGTCGCATTTGCGACAGCTGCGGCGAGCGCTACTTGCCGAGCGTGAACGACCAAGCGTGGTTGAACGACATGCGGCCTGGCATCAATACCGATGGCTTGCGCAGGGGTCGCGGCTGCCAGCATTGCAATGGCACTGGGTATCGCGGTCGGATCGGCGTGTACGAATATCTTGAGCCTACGCTCGAAATGCTCGAGGCCCTGCGGCGTGGTTCGCAAGACGGCTTTGTGCGTGCTGCTTCGCAAGCGCCCTTGTTCCGGCCTTTGGCTCAGGCAGCACTCGACTATGCGCTGGCCGGCTTGAGCACCATCGAAGAAGCCAAGCGGGTGGGCGGCGAAATCGCCCACAGCGCGGAGGAGTAACTGGTG
>JAIXVL010000169.1 GCA_027483045.1 Lysobacteraceae bacterium | reverse complement strand
TGGGGGTCGCCCATCTTGATGCTGAGAATGAAGCTGGCGCGGTCCCACACATCTTCCGGTGCCAGCTTTACGCCGCGCGGCAGCAGGTTGCGGAAGTCGCAAAACTCACGCATCGCGTCGGTAATGCCTGAGCGCAGGCCGTTTACATGCGTGCCGTGCTGCGCGGTGGGAATCAGGTTGACGTAGCTTTCCTGCGGCAGCTCGCCTTCGGGCACCCACGCGATAGCCCATTCGGCAATCTCGCCTTCTTTCGCCAGCTTTCCTGCGAAAAGTTCGGCAGGCATCCACTCAGGCTCACCGCCTCGCGCCGCCAGTTCGCCTTTCAAGTAATCGCGCAGGCCATCCTCGTAAAACCACTCGTTCTTCTCGCCGGTGGCTTCTTCAAACAACGAGACCTTCAGGCCGGGGCAAAGCACGGCCTTGGCGCGCAGCAAGTGGCGCAGAGCACGCACGTTGTACTTAGAGGTGTCGAAATACTTGCTATCTGCCCAGAAACGCACCTTGGTGCCGGTATTGCGCTTGCCCACCGTGCCGATCGTCTCCAGCGGCGAAAAGCGGTCGCCGTTGCGGAATTCCATCTGGTACTCGTTGCCATCGCGGCGGATTTGCACGATGACCTTGGTCGACAGCGCATTCACCACCGACACACCCACGCCGTGCAAGCCGCCGGAGAACGCGTAGTTCTTGCCGCTGAACTTACCGCCCGCGTGAAGGCGGGTCAGGATCAGCTCGACGCCCGGGATTTTCTCCTCTGGGTGAATGTCGACCGGCATGCCGCGGCCGTCGTCGGTGACTTCACAGCTACCGTCGGCGTAAAGCACCACCTCTATCGACTTCGCGTGACCTGCCAAGGCTTCGTCGACGCCGTTGTCGATGACTTCCTGCGCCAGATGGTTCGGGCGCGTGGTGTCCGTGTACATGCCGGGGCGGCGCTTGACCGGGTCGAGACCCGAGAGAACTTCAATATCGGCGGCGTTGTAGCGGGTGTTCATCAGGGTTTGGCTGGTCTGGTTCGGGCGGGCCCGGAGAGGCGGGCAGGATGGGGTGAGGGGCGGGTGGGGTCAAGCCAGTTCGCGCTCGGGCCACTTAGCCTGTAAAATGCGCCTTTCACGCGGCTTTCTTCTATGACTCCCCTGATCTTCGTGACTGGCGGCGTGGTGTCCTCGCTTGGCAAGGGCATTGCGGCAGCTTCGCTCGCGGCCATCCTCGAAGCGCGCGGTTTGCGCGTGACGATGATGAAGCTCGACCCCTATATCAATGTTGACCCGGGCACGATGAGTCCGTTCCAGCACGGCGAGGTCTATGTGACCGACGACGGCGCTGAGACCGACCTTGACCTCGGCCACTACGAGCGCTTCATCCGCACGCACCTGACGCGGAAGAACTCGGTCACCACCGGGCGCATCTACGAGGAAGTGATCCGCAAGGAGCGCCGCGGCGACTACCTCGGTGCAACCGTCCAGGTCATTCCGCACATCACCGACGAGATCAAGCGCTGCATCGACGCCGCGACTGAGGGCTTCGACGTCGGTCTGGTTGAGATTGGCGGCACGGTCGGCGACATCGAGTCGCTGCCCTTCCTCGAGGCGATCCGCCAGATCCGCACCGAGCGCGGCCCGGACAAGGCCATCTTCATGCACCTCACCCTCGTGCCCTACATCGCGGCGGCGGGCGAGCTGAAGACCAAGCCGACACAGCATTCCGTGAAGGAACTGCGCTCGATCGGTATCCAGCCCGATGTGTTGCTGTGCCGCTCCGAGCAGCCGCTTCCGGACGGTGAGCGCCGCAAGATCGCGTTGTTCACCAACGTGCCGGAAAACGCTGTGATTTCGGCGGTCGATCTCGACAACATCTACAAGATCCCGAGCTGGTTGCATGCGCAGGGTCTCGACCAGATTGTGGTGGAGCGCCTGCGTTTGGAATCGAAGGTGGGCCCGGCCAATCTGGGCGAGTGGAATGCTGTCGTGGACGCGATGGAACACCCGGTCGATGCCGTCACCGTGGCCATCGTCGGTAAGTACGTCGATCACCAGGACGCCTACAAGTCGCTTGCTGAAGCCTTGAAGCACGGTGGACTGCGCCAGCGCACCAAAGTCAGCCTGAAATGGTTCGAGTCCGAGCAGGTTGAAACCGACGGTCCGGGCATTTTGGACGGCGTGGACGCCATCCTCGTGCCCGGTGGCTTTGGCGATCGCGGCTTCGAAGGCAAGGTCTCGACTGCGCGGCATGCTCGCGAGAACGGCATCCCGTACTTCGGCATCTGCTATGGCATGCAGGCGGCCGTGGTGGATGTCGCCCGTCATCGGGCGGGTCTTGAGGGTGCCAACACGACCGAGAACGATCGCAAGTGTGCGCATCCGGTCATCGGCCTAATCACCGAGTGGCGCACCGCCACCGGCGAAGTTGAGAAGCGCGACGAGAACTCCGATCTCGGCGGCACGATGCGCCTTGGCCTGCAGGAGCAGCGTCTCAAGCAAGGCACGCTGGCGCACCGCCTGTACGGTAAAGCCGTGGTGGGAGAGCGCCATCGCCACCGCTATGAGTTCAACAACCGCTACCGCACCCAGCTCGAGGACGCCGGCCTCGTCATCGCCGCCAAGTCGATGGACGACCTGCTGGTTGAGATGGTCGAGCTGCCGCAGACCGAGCACCCGTGGTTCCTAGCCTGCCAGGCGCACCCCGAGTTCACATCAACCCCGCGCGACGGTCACCCGTTGTTCGTTGGTTTCATCCGTGCTGCACGCGAGTACAAGGCGGGCGGAAAACTCTTGAAGGAAGTGGGCTGATGAATCTTTGTGGATTCGAGGTCGGCATCGACCGGCCGCTGTTCCTGATTGCAGGGCCGTGTGTCATCGAGTCGATGGAACTGCAGATTGAGGTGGCGGGCAAACTGAAGGAGATCACTTCGGCGCTCGGTATGCCTTTCATCTTCAAGTCGAGCTTCGACAAGGCCAACCGCACCTCGGGCACGAGCTTTCGTGGCCCCGGCTTGGAAGGCGGCCTGAAGGTCTTGGCCGAAGTGAAGCGGCAGATCGGCGTGCCGGTGCTCACCGACGTGCACGAGTACACGCCCATGGACGAAGTGGCCAGCGTCGTTGACGTGCTGCAAACGCCTGCGTTTCTGTGCCGCCAAACTGATTTCATCCAGAAAGTGGCCAGTGCCGGCAAGCCGGTGAACATCAAGAAGGGCCAGTTCCTTTCGCCGTGGGAAATGAAGCATGTGACCGCGAAGGCCTTGGCCACCGGGAACACGCAGATCATGGCCTGCGAGCGCGGCGCTAGCTTCGGTTACAACAATCTTGTTTCCGACATGCGCAGTCTCGCGGTCATGCGGGAGACCGGTTGCCCGGTGGTGTTCGACGCCACGCACTCGGTGCAGCAGCCAGGTGGCTTGGATGGTCTCCCCGGCGGTCAGCGCGAGTTCGTGCCGGTGTTGGCGCGTGCTGCCGTGGCCGTGGGCGTGGCGGGCCTGTTCGCCGAAACGCACCCGGACCCGGAAAAGGCCCTTTCGGATGGTCCGAACGCCTGGCCGCTGGGCAAGATGAAGGCGCTGTTGGAGACTCTGGTCGAACTCGATCAAGTGGCCAAGCGCGCTTTGGCTCGTGATGCCAGCCTGCTCTGATCTTCGCCACCACCCAACTTTCCCCCTTTGCCCTAGCCAAAACTCATGACCACCGCCATCACTCGTATTCACGCCCGCGAAATTCTTGATTCACGCGGAAACCCCACGCTCGAGGCAGAAGTCACACTGGCCAGCGGTCACATGGGCCGCGCTGCCGTGCCTTCGGGCGCTTCGACGGGCACGAAGGAAGCCGTCGAGCTGCGCGATGGCGACAAGAGCCGTTACCTCGGCAAAGGCGTGACCAAGGCGGTCGGCAACGTCAATACGACGATTGCCACGGCGCTGAAGGGTTTCGACGCGGCTGATCAGGCTGGCCTCGACGGCAAGCTGATCGCGCTCGATGGCAGCGACAACAAAGGCACCTTGGGCGCCAATGCGTTGCTCGGTGTTTCGATGGCGGCGGCGCATGCAGTTGCTGCCTCGCGTGGCTTGCCACTGTGGAAGCATTTGGCGGGCGATAGCAGCCCGCTGCTCCCGGTGCCGATGATGAACATCATCAACGGCGGCGCACATGCCGATAACAACGTCGACATGCAGGAATTCATGATTCTGCCGGTCGGCTTTGATCGCTTTTCCGAAGCCTTGCGCGCCGGTACCGAGATTTTCCACGCCTTGAAGTCGGTGCTGAAGGGGCGCGGATTGTCTACGTCCGTCGGCGATGAAGGCGGCTTCGCGCCGGACTTGAAGTCGAACGAAGAAGCGCTCGAAACCATCCTCGAAGCGATCGCGAAAGCCGGCTACAAGGCGGGCGAAGACATTGTTCTGGGCTTGGACGTGGCGAGCTCGGAGTTCTTCGAGAACGGCAAGTACAACCTGGTGGGCGAGGGCAAGCGCCTTTCGACCGAGCAGTTCGTGGAGTTCTTGGCCGACTGGTCGCGCAAGTACCCCATTCTGACCATCGAAGACGGCATGTCCGAGCACGATTGGGAAGGTTGGGGTCAGCTCACGCGCGCCATCGGCGGCAAGGTGCAATTGGTGGGCGACGATTTGTTCGTGACCAACCCGAAGATCCTTCGCGAAGGTATCGAGAAGGGCGTGGCGAACTCGATTCTCATCAAGGTCAATCAGATCGGCACGCTCACCGAGACCTTGGCTGCAATCGCCATGGCCGAAGCGGCGCGTTACACGCAGGTGATCTCGCATCGCTCGGGCGAAACCGAAGACACCACCATTGCCGATATCGCCGTGGCGACCACCGCCACACAGATCAAGACCGGTTCGCTGTGCCGCAGTGATCGCGTGGCCAAGTACAACCAGCTGCTTCGCATTGAAGAGGCACTGGGTGCGCAGGCCCGCTATGCCGGTCGCGCTGCGTTCGGCACGCTCGGTCGCTAAGGTCCTGTGATCCGTCGTTGGCTGCCCCATGTGGTGCTCGCGGTTCTTGCCGCGATCCTGCTGTGGCAGCTGGAACGCGGGGATGGAGGTCGAGCCCAGTTGGATGCTTTGCGTGGGCGCGTTTCAGCGCAGGCCGACGAGAACATGAAGCTTGAGCAGCGCAACCAGTCTTTGGCGGCCGATGTGGCTGAGCTGAAGTCCGGCGAGGCCGCGGTGGAAGACCGCGCGCGCGCCGAACTCGGCATGATCAAACCCGGCGAAACCTTCTATCGCGTGGTGGATGGTGCAGCGCAGGCGCCAAGCGACGATGCGCCGGTGGAGCCCGGGCAATGACTTGGGTCGTGGTGCCTGCCGCTGGGCGCGGTGCGCGCTTTGGCGGCGAGGTGCCCAAGCAGTATTTAGATCTACTGGGTCGCCCGCTTATCGAGCACACGCTTCGTGGGCTTCTGGCGCATCCGTCGATCAGTGGTGTGGTGGTGGCGCTCTCGCCCAATGACCCGCACTGGCCGGGTTGGCGTGCACTGGAAAGCAAACCCGTGCTGACTTGCATGGGTGGTGGCGAACGCGCGGACTCGGTGTTGGCTGGTCTTCTCGCGTTGCCTGACTCTGTCGCTAAGGATGCATGGGTGTTGGTGCACGATGCGGCACGTCCTTGCATCAAATCGATGGATCTTTCGCGCTTATTTGCTGCGCTGAAATCGGACCCAGTGGGCGCACTACTTGCCGCACCCGTGCGTGACACGGTGAAGCGCAGCGACGCGGATGGTCGCGTGGAAGCCACGATTCCACGCGGTTCACTATGGCGTGCGCTCACACCGCAGGCGTTTCGTCGCGACAGTTTGGTGCGGGCTCTGGAAGCCGCTCAACGTGCCGGCGAGACCGTGACCGACGAAGCCATGGCCATGGAGCGTCTAGGCTTGAAGCCCTTGCTGGTCGAAGGGTCGGAAGACAATTTGAAGGTGACGACGCCGGCCGATTTGGCCGTGGCGGAATCCATCCTCCGTCGCATGGGCGACGGTCGCGCCTAAAGGAGCGCACACATGGCCAGTATTCGAATTGGGCAAGGCTTTGATGTTCATGCCTTCGGTCCCGGTGATCACATCGTGCTTGGCGGTGTGCGTGTGCCGCACACGCAGGGCATCGTTGCGCATTCCGATGGCGACGTGCTTCTTCATGCCGTGTGCGATGCCATTCTGGGTGCCTTGGCCTTGGGCGACATCGGCAAGCATTTTCCACCCAGCGACCCGAAGTGGAAGGGCGCCGACTCGCGGCGCTTTCTGGTGCACTGCGTTTCCTTAGCCAACGAGCTCGGATGGCGGGTAGGCAATGTCGATGCGACGGTGATTGGCGAACGCCCAAAAGTCGGGCCGTATGCGACAGCGATGCGTGAGGTGATGGCCGAAGACTTGGGCGTGGCTGTGGATGCCGTGTCGGTCAAGGCGACCACCACCGAAAAACTGGGATTCACAGGCCGCGAGCAGGGCCTAGCGGCGATGGCAGTCGTTTTGTTGGAGCGCGCATGAGCGGGCAAAGCGCGTTTGGCGCGCCGGTGATGTCAGCACGCATCAAGGC
>JAIXVL010000254.1 GCA_027483045.1 Lysobacteraceae bacterium | reverse complement strand
GGCCCATGCGCGCCAAGCGCGCGTAGTCGCTGAAGGCCAGGTCGGACAGAGAACCCGGCCAGAGTTCCTCGCCGGTTTGGGTGTCGCGTAGGGTCGACCCCATCAGGCCCGGAATCACGATGACCGGGGGCTGCGACGGATTGCTGGCCGCGCGTGCATACAGCGCATTGAGGTCGGGGCCTTGGCGCGTGGCACAGGCCGACAGCAACGCGACAGCAACAAAGATGAGGAGCGCGCGAAGAGCGCGGGGGGTGGGCGCAGTCATGGCAGCAGCATAAGCCTCGACGCACGTCACGGAATGAATACGAGCCTAGCCAAGTGCGTCACGGAATGCGCAAGTCGCGCTGGCATTGCTTCGCTGCATCAATAGGATGCGCCCACTCCCCGCGGCGGCTTGCCGCATCACGAAAAGGAAACCGTCATGCGTACCGCTCTTGTCGCCGCCCTCGTTGTTGCCCTCGTCGCCCCGCTCGCCTTTGCTCAGGCCGGTGGCAACCGCGTGCGTGGCCAGGTGCCCGCCGTGCAGGCCGCCGAGTTCGTCGGCAAAGAAGCCACCGTGTGTGGCGTGGTCGACGGCAGCCGCTTTGCTGAGAACGCCGAAGGCCAGCCGACCTACCTGTTCATGGGCGGCAACTTCCCGCAGCACAAGTTCTCGGCGCGCATTTGGGGCCGCGACCGCGCTGGCTTCAGCACCCCGCCCGACCAGTTGGCCGGCAAGACCGTGTGCGTGACCGGCGACATTCGTACCGCCAATGGCCGCCCTGAGATCGTGGTGCGCGGTCCGCGCAACCTCACCCTGAGCTGAGCCCGGCTGCACGGAGCGCAAGCTTCGTAGCCCACCAACGCCGCGACGGGGCAGCCCGCGCGGCGTTTGTCGTTTCTGTTTCCCCAAGTCCTTCCACCTGTGACAGGATTCACGCCAGAACCACCCAAGGGCCGTGCCCAATGGGTTGGGCTTAGGGGGCAATCGTCAATTCGCGTTCAAGGCTTCGCTGTGCCGGCCGTTCTGGCCGTAGAGTGGTCTCACCATGCGCTGACATGCTGGGCGGTTTGCCTAGCACATACCAAAAGGGGGTTGCCGTGTTTTCCCGATCCTTCGTCTCTGTCGCTGCAGCCGCTGGCTTCGCTCTGCTGCTTCCTTCCCTTGCATCGGCGCAAGCCGGCGGTAATCGCGTGCGCGGCGAGATTCCTGCGGTGCAGGCTGCCGAGTTCGTGGGTAAAGAAGCCACGGTATGTGGTGTGGTCGACGGCAGTCGTTTTGCCGAGAACGCTGAAGGCCAGCCCACCTACCTCTTCATGGGCGGCAATTTTCCGCAGCACAAATTCTCCGCGCGCATCTGGGGTCGCGATCGCGCCGCCTTCAATCCGCCGCCGGATCAGCTGGCCGGGAAAACCGTGTGCGTGAGTGGTGAGATTCGTACGGCCAACGGCCGCCCCGAAATTGTGGTGCGCGGTGCGCGCAACCTCCAGGTTAAGTAAGCCCAAGGATTCCGCATGAACTGGTTTCGTAACTTGAAGATTGCTCCGAAGCTGATGCTGGCTTTCGGTGTAGTCATCGTCCTCATCTTGATCTTGGCCGGTGCAGGATGGCGCGGCATGAGCTCACTGAACGAGGCCACCGAGGCCGTGGGTAATCGCTGGATGGTGCAGTTGTCTTCGTCGCAAGACCTGAAGGCCGCGATTGCGGACTATCGATTGCAGAACTTCCGTCTGGTGCTGCGCACCTCGGATGAGGCCAAGCAGAAGGCGCGCGACCAGATTGCGATTTCCGAGACGAACGTGACCGATCTGTTGGACAGCCTCGACTTCGCGGCAAATGAGGCAAAGGCCGAGAACGAGAAGGCCATGCTCGCGACCATTCGCGCTGATTGGGAGGCCTACGTCAAGAACACGGCGGATGTGACCTCGGCCTACGACATGGGCTTTGTGGACGAAGCGCTGGATATGTTCTTGGCGGATAACCGCGCTGCCTATGACAAGGTGGCCGATGAAATCCTGGCGCTTACGACTTATGGCCTTGAGAACTCCACTAAGGCACGTGAGGGTGCAGCGGACGCGTATGGCGAGGCGAAGGCAGTCATTCTGACCACCCTGCTCGTCAGCATCGTGTTGGCGATCGCTCTGGCCTTGCTGATTGCGCGTGCGCTGGCCAATGGCGTGCGCAGCGCGGTGACTGTGGCTAACGAAGTTGCTGCGGGTCGCTTGGACAACGTGATCGATACCAATCGCGGTGATGAAATTGGCGATCTGTTGAAGTCGCTGAAAAAGATGCAGGGCGATTTGAAAGACCGCATCGAATCCGAGCGCTTGGTGGCCGAGGGCAACCTGCGTATTCGCAACGCACTCGACAGCGCCAGCGCTGCGGTGTTGATTGCGGAGAATGCCGGACAGGTCATTTACGCGAACTTGTCTCTGCAGGCGCGCTTCAAAGAAATCGAAGAGCAGATTGCCGCCGAAGTGCCCGGCTTCACCATGGACAGCTTCATCGGCAACAGCTTGGAGCAGTTCTCCAGCCTTCCTTCGCTCAATCCCGACACGTTGGCGGCGCTGGAAACCAGCAGCGTGGCCGAAGCCGCGTTCGCCGGTCGCGTGTTCCAGATCACCGCCACGCCGATTGCCAACGAAGGCGGTGAACGCATTGGCACCTTGGTCGACTTTGTCGATCGCACCGTGGAAGTGGCGGTCGAGAAAGAAGTGCAAGGCGTTGTCGATGCCACCACACGCGGCGATTTCTCGCACGCGATTGCGGAAGCAGGCAAGCAGGGCTTCTTCCTCACGTTGGCGAAGTCGCTCAACGCAGGTTTTGCTGGTACGGCAGGCACGCTCACCGAAATTCGCAGAGTGATGGGCCTCTTGGCCGAAGGCGATCTCACCGCCTCGATGAAAGGCCAGTTCCAAGGCCAGTTCGGCGAGATTCGCGACGCCATCGACACCACCGTCTCGCAATTGCGCGATTTGATTCAGCAGATCCAGCAGAGTGCCGGCCAGATCAACACGGCGGCTTCCGAAATTGCAGCGGGTAATCAGGACTTGTCGGCACGCACCGAGCAGCAAGCGGCCAATCTGGAAGAAACCGCAGCATCGATGGAAGAACTCACCTCGACGGTGAAGCAGAACGCCGACTCCGCGCGTCAAGCCAATCAGCTCGCCAGCGGCGCGGCCGGCGTGGCCGAGCAGGGCGGCGAAGTGGTGGGTCGCGTGGTCACCACCATGGTCGAGATCGAGAAGAGCTCGAAGCGCGTTGCCGACATCATCAGCACCATCGACGGCATTGCCTTCCAAACCAACATCCTT
>JAIXVL010000086.1 GCA_027483045.1 Lysobacteraceae bacterium | reverse complement strand
CTCCATGCTGGAGAAGAGGTCTTCGACCCGGCCTTGCACCAGATCGAAAAGACCGACGACCGTCTTGGCGCCCTGCTGACGGAGCAATGTTCGTCCGTCACCCAACGCGGTGCCGCGAGCGTCCAAAACCTGAAGCTCGCTTGAGAGCCCATTGAGGGCCACACCCTGCCCCACCAAAAAACGCCCTACAGTGGGGCCGAACGCAACACGCTGGTGGCGCACACCGCTAAGTTCCTGCGTCGCGCTCATGCGTGGGCCGCCTTTTTCGACACACACCCGTCGTAGACCAGAGCAGTGCCAGACACCATCGCAGCAAGTGCAAATCGTTTCTCTGCGTGTTCTCGCGCCGCGGCACCCAGTCGATTGCGCAGTGCCTCGCTCGAGAACAATGCACCGAGCGCTGATGCCAGCGCACCTGCATCATTGGATGGAATGAGCAGTCCGGTTTGCTCATGGTCGATCAGCTCCGGACTTCCACCGACTGCGGTCGCGACAACGGGCAAACCGCTTCCCATGGCCTCAAGAAGAACATTGGACAGTCCCTCTTCGCGCGAGGGCAGCACCAACACATCGGCTGCTTGCATCAGACGAAGCGTATCGCTGCGCTCTCCAAGAAAGCGCACACGCTCACTCAGCCCCACTCGCGATGCCTCGACCACTAGGCTCGCGCGTTCGGGGCCATCGCCGGCCAGAAGCACCAATGGACGGCTCGCTTCGGGCATACGCAGCACGGCCTGCAATAACAAGCCCAGATTTTTCTCGGCCACCAAACGCCCAACAAACAACAGAATCTGTGCGTTCTCGTCAAAGCCCAATGCCACGCGCGCCTGCTGGCGCTGCGCGGCATGCGGTGGCGGGGGTAGCTCAAGCCCGTTTGGAATCACCTGAATACCCTGCACCGCGACATCACAACGACGCGCCACGAGTTCAGCGCCGGCACGAGTGTTGGAAATGACCGCGGCTGAGCCGTTGACGATCCAGCGCTTTGCACGCCAATGCCAATCGGGGCCGGCAAGGCCAAGCCCCCGCACCGAACTGACCATGCGCAAACCGCGCACCAAAGGCACCAGCAAGCGCACCCACAGTTCTGCGGTGATCGAGAACGCGTGCACGACCTGAAACTGGCCCTCGCGAAGAAAACGCCAAAGCCGCCAAAGGAAGACGGGATCAATCGCGCCGCGCTTTCCGATCCTGTGCACGGGAACGCCCGCTTCGTGAAGCTGATCAAGCAAGTAGGAAGGCTCTCGGAAGTACAGCAACTCGGCTTGGCGTCCCTGTGCCTTCAAACCCTTCAACAGGTGCACGATTTGTCGCTGGCTCCCGCCCACTTCCATTTCATCGGTGACCACCAACACTCGTTCAGCGCGCATGGGCAACGCGCTCCCCGACTGTGGCCAAATGCTGGGCCATTGCTCTCAGCAACGTGTCGGCCTCGGTTCGAGCATCAAACTCGCGAGCCACCGTTTGCCGTGCGGCCGCGCCCAGCTTTCGCCGCAATGCGCCGTCAGCTAGGAGTCGCTGCAAGGCATCGGCCAGTGCAACGGCATCGCCCGGGGCCACGACCAAACCGTTTTCTTCATGACGCACCAGTTCCGGAATGCCGGATACCGTGGTGCTCACAACAGCCGCACCGGTCGCCATCGCTTCCATGAGGGCAACGGGAATGCCGTCCTGATTGCCCTCCGGCGTCTTGACACTTGGCATCACAAAGATCGTGGCGTCAGATAGTGCTGCGCGCACCGTTTCTTGTGGCTTGGCGCCCGGAAAATCCAATTGCCCCTGCAACGAAGCCGATGCCCGCTGGCCTTCAAGCTGCGCACGTTGAGGGCCTTCACCAATGACCGTGCAATGGAAGGGCACGCCGCGCTCTTTCAGCAACGCCAAAGCAGGCACCAGCACATCGAAGCCCTTGATGGGATCAAGACGCCCAACACTTGCGATGGAAGCTAGCGCGCGTGCGTCGAGGTTCTCTGCAAGCTCAGAGAAATCCACACCGCAGTGCACGACGTGGAGCTGCTCCGGCTTCGCACCCCAGCGGGCCAAGTACTTAACGTTGTAGCGCGAAATGGTGATGCCCATCGCCGCGTCGCTCAGCTTGGCAGCGATGAGTTGATCCTCAACAAAGATGTCATGCGCATGGGCAGTGAACGAAAATGGCACGCCGGAAAGACGAGAGAGCGCCCAAGCGACCGTGGATGGGTAAGTGGCCCAGTGCGCGTGCAACCATTCCGGCTGAAATCGCCGAATTGCAGGCATCGCAGCAAGTCCACGCCATAGCGCCACCAGAGACTTCAGCAAAGCAGAAGGTTGCCGCCAAAGGCCAGCGAACAGTTCAGCGACGATGAGCAACAAGCGCAGCGGATGGCGCAGGCATTCCAGAACGACGACAGGAGCCTCCAATACAACGGTTGAAGGCCCAATGACTCGAGACATCAAGGCTTCAGCGCGCCGTTGCACCAAGGATTCCGAGGGCGCCTTAAGCGACAGGATGCGAACGTCCACGCCGCGCTCAATGAAGCGTTCAATTTCACGAACGATGAAAGTCTCAGACCAACAAGGAAACAGCGAGACCAAATACAGAACGCGCTGGGGGGCGGAAGAAGGAAGGATCACGGGCGAAGGGATTCTGGGGGCGAAGAATTGGGCGCCGTTGCGGTGACCCACAAGTGAGCCTCCCGCTGGCGTAGGAAGTCGTAGAAGCCGAGCAAGGCGTAGGTGTTCATTTCAAGAAACGCCGACGCCAAACGAATCATCAGAAAACGACGCAGCAGCGGAAACTTCATCCCGAAGACCGCCACGGCGTAAGCCGCGCACTGTGCGCCGAACAGAATCGTGAAGAGCAATCCGTGCCCCACCAAGAAAGCGTTGCTGACAAGCGCGGCGAGCAGAAACATCGGCGCAATCAGACGCAGAAACTTGTGCGAGACAAAACGCCACGCCAAGGGATGAAAGCCGGGTACTGCCAATCCCGGCCATGCGGCCAAGAGCTGCCAATTTCCCGCCAAGGTGCGTCGTTTGCGCGACGCTTCTGCGCGCCGTTGCGTGGACGCCTGATCAAAAGCGACTGCCTCGGGCACCAAACCGATGCGCCCGCCGTTTGCTGCAATCCGTAGGGGAACCCAAAGGTCGTCAAGAATGAGGCCCGGCGGGGGCACCGGCATGTCTTCGCGGCGCACCGCGTAAAGCGCGCCACTGACACCAACCACTGAGCCTGTCCGCGCCTCGGCGCTGCGAATCGCGCTTTCGTAGCGCCAATAGGCATCCACCGATTGGGCGTAGCCACTTTTTGCTTCGAGCGCGAGCACTCCGCCAGCAACCGCCAGTTCGCGCGTTGCCAAGGCATTGCAAAGTGCGCGAATCGAACCTGGCGCCAGTCGCTGGCGCACATCATTGAAGACCAAGACCTCACCCTGCGCCGCAGAAATCGCTTTGGCCAAACAGGCGGTCTTCCCGCGTCGCTGCGCCTCGACAAAGCCATGCACACGTGCACTCGCTCGCTCTGCCAAGCGCGAAGCCGTTCCGTCAGTGGAGCCATCGCTGACGACCACGACATCAAGCAACTCGGGTGGGTAATCGTGCGCGAGAAGCCCATCCAACTTTGCATCGAGATGGGCCATGCCGTTATGCACGGCAATGCAAACAGTCACTTTTGGCGCCCACTCCCGCGACTTTGTCAGCCGGGGTCGAAGGCGCGCCCCAAGGATCATGGTTGCCGGATAGCCCACATACGTCCAAAGCAATGCCGCCAGACTGGCGCACAACACCCAGACCCACAGCGTCACGCCGGCGCTCCAAGCACAGAGGCGCGAAGGCGCTCATAGCCCTGATCACCCAACAATCGCTTCGCTCCAGCAAGCAGCTGGTAACGCAAACGCAGACCGCGCAGTGCGGCGTTTCCACCCCTTGCCCAATCAAGGACCTGGTGTTCCGTGTGCTGTGCCGTTACCGCCACACGCGGCAGGGGGGTCGATACGCTCAGGGCGGTCACCACCCCCGGTTCCGAGCCAAGCACCGCTTGGTAGCCCAAGCCTCGCGCCAAAGGCACTAAGCCCTTGGGTGCGCGGCCACCGGGAGGAGCAAGAAGCGTGACCTGCGTTCCGAGGCGCTGCTCAATCTGCGCCTTGGACACGCGGAGTTCTTCGGCGAGAGCCGCAGGACTCAAATGCGTGAAGTAGGTATGCGTCTGGCCATGCGACTGGATGCTCTGGCCAGCTTCAGCCATTTGCTTCGCCTGCGTCCAATCCATGAACCCTGCGGAACCGACGCGGCCAGGGTTAATGAAGAAATCTGCCGTCAAGCCACGGGCCTGAAGCAGTGAAAAAGCCTCTTCGAAGTTGCTGCGGTCGCCATCATCGAAACTTAGGCACACCGCAGGGCTGGTGCGCTTTTCAGAGAGCAAGTCACGCGCAGAGCCTATTGAGAACCCTTCGCTCATCAGGCGGTCAAGCAAAGAACCGAATCGAGAAGCAGGAAACGTGTAATGCGGATCGGCGGCATAACCCGTGGCGCGCGAGTGCGCACCTTCCAGTCCATGAAACATCAGCACGAGCATCGACGACATCAGCGCACCAAAGTGAAGGTCAGAACAGCGCGGTTATCGTCGTAGACCTGTTGTGCGTCTGTGCTGCTGCGCTGCCCGTGGCTTACGTCAAGACTTACGCCAGTGCGGCGCGAACTCTGCCAGTTGGCCACCATTCCCACACGCATGTCGCGATCGCATCGGCTGGCTTGTCCGAAACGCCGCCACTCCACACCCGCCTGCGCACCAAGGGAAAACGTGGCGCGAACCTGACGATTGGCCGAAATCGTGAAGCCGCGAATGGTTTGGTCCAGGCCGGTGGACTGCAGGTACTCCTGACGACGCCACAAGGCGTCAAATCGCAGATAGAGCGTTTCATCTCGCCGAGAGAACCCGAACCTTCCCCCCGTTTGCTTGAACAGATCCCCCGACACGAATCCGCCTCGCAGCATTGGGCGGCCGATGGGCAGACTGAACTCCTCCGCGCGCGGCACTGCATCCAACAAGTCTTGAGCGCTGTCACCAAAGCCTCGGTCAAGCTGCATCTCGAAGCGCCCCAGTTCGCCAATGCGATAGGCCGCCCCAATACTGATCAGTGGAATCGACACACGACGATCATTTCCAGAAACCGGCCGGTCGAAGCGCGCTCGGCTGTAGCCACCATTGGCGCTCCATTCGCCTCGACGGCCTTGGTACGCCCATTTGAGAAAAGCGTTTTCCCTGCGGTAGTCAGGCGTAGCCCCGACGCGGTCGTAGCGCACATCGCTACCTTCCAACTCCGCCGATACGGTGCTGCGCGGATTGAGGGCAAGGAATCCCCGCACATTCGCGGCCAGACGATCACCGTCAAACTCCGGCGTCCGTTCGGCACCGGTCTTCAGGTATCGCAACTCGGCAAGAACGCGCGTGGTGGCGCTGGGCCGCAACGCCAGTGTCGGCCCCGTGTTGATGACTTCCGTGCGCTGGCGATTGCCCGGCCCATCCGTCCCAAACGGGTTAATCGGTTGATCAGAGATGGCCGCCTGCATTTCCCAAGACAAACGCTCGGGCACAAAAATCCAACGGCCAGACGCACCCAGTTGATTCAACCATTCGTCGTCAAACCGCCCCTGCTGGTAGTGGCGATACGACGTATTGCCCGCAGCCTCAAACTCGCCGCTCGCGCCTTGCACCATGTAGGCAAAGCCTAGTGATGGCGAAAGCACCGTCTCGGCCACCGCAATGGGGCGCCGCGCGATGTTGTCGCTGTGCTCGATTCCAAGACCAAAGCGATAAGCCAGCCCCTCCGGCGCGGCTTGTGCTGCAGCACCAGCGCTGATCAATAGCGTTACGGCACCCAGGGACCTGCGAACAAATGTGGACATGTCAGGGCACCTTGTTGAAGACCACGCCGGCAAGCCGCGCGGGATCGAACACCGCGCTCGCCTCCGAAACAGCCGCCGCTGTGTCGCGGCCATAGCCCGCTACCAACACAGATGCATCTGCGTAGTCGGAAGCGATACGTGCATCTGGTGCACTCGACACTGCCGCGGTATCAAGCACCAAACTCACACGATCACCTGCGCGGCGTAGCGCCTCAATCACCATGCGCATACGCGCCGACGCCAACAACTCGCCGCTGCCCTCACGTCGCGCACCCGCTGGAACCAACAACAAGCGCGGCAATGAGGTCGCATACACCACATCACTCAGATCGTTGGCGGCTCCTTCCAAGACGTCGACCAGACCACCACGCGTCGGCGTGATGCCCAGGCGCTCATGCAGGCTGGGCGCTCGCAGGTTGCAATCCACCAGAATCGCGATGCGGCTCTCGTCCAACGCGATAGCCGCAGCCAAATTGACAGCGACGAAACTACCGCCACTGCCACGAGCAACGGGAGCAACGAGCGTCACACTGCCCTCGCCGCGGGAGCGCGCAAGAAGCTGAGTGCGCAGGTCGCGAAACGCGTCGGCTGGGCGCGGGTCGACCATGTCGTGCCCAATCAAGCGTCGCGCACGACGCTCTGCCGGACTGAACGGTGTGGGCAGTGCTTGGCCTGCAATGAGGGCAGGCAGGGTGCCACGTTCAAAAGTGAGCGCGCTCATGCCGTGAAACTCCCGCGCTGAAAGGCAATCAACAGATAAATCATCAAGGCACCGACGACCGTCGCTGCGCCCATGAGCCATCGCCCTGTTTCAGCGCGCTTGTCAGCCAAGGTCCGGTATTCGGGGATGCTGACCAACACGGGCAACGCTTGCCCCTGCGAAAGCGCAGTCACTGTGCGCGCACGCGGGTCGATCTTCAGATAGCCGAACAACGCGCCGAGCGGCAGAAAAATGCCGAGCACCAAGCCGACGGCAGCGAAGTGCATCAGGCGAAGCCCACTCGGTTGCAGAGGGAGCGCCGCAGGCTCTTGAACGCGAAAGCTCAGCCCACGCTTCTCTGCGTCCAGATTCATCGACACTCGTGCATTCTCACGACGACGCAAAAGATCCTGATAGATGTCGCGATTCACTTCGTAATCGCGAGTGAGCTCCGCAAGGTCGGCCTCAGAATCCGCAACACGGCGGCCGCGCACCAACTCACCCTTCAGCAAGGCCTCATTTTCGGTAATGCGCGCCTGCAAACCCGCCATGTCGCTCCGAGTGGTGGAGAGGCTTGAGCGCAACTCCTGGTAAAGCGGGTTGCGCATCGCTGCCGCTTCATCGCGCTGACCGGGAACCTCTGCAGCGCGGGCGGCGGTGGCCGCAGCCTGCAGGTCTTCAATCTGGTGGCGCACACGCACGACGTCGGGATACTCGTCGGTGTACTCCAGGCGCAAGCGATCAAGCTGGCCTTGCAGCTCAGCGAGGCGAATCTGCATTTCGCCAGAACGGGTCCGCGCGCCGCTCACTTCGGCCTCGCCATTCAACTGGCCCTGCAAAGAAGATTCGCGCATGCGCAATTCAGACAGATTGGTGCGCGCCTGCTCGATGCCGGTGCGGAGCTCGGCAATGCGCGTGCGTACATCGGTGTCGTTGCCTGGGCCAGCATCTTGGTTGTCGGCCCGAAAGCGCTTGAGTCGATCTTCCGCATCGGTGAGCTTGCCGTGATAGACCTGTACCTGCGAATCAATGAACTCGTAAGCCTCGCGACTTTCGCGTTCTTTGGCTTCCAAGGTTTCCTGCATGAACAACTCGGCGAAGCGCCTTGCCACCACGAAGGCACGTTCGGGGTCTTTGTCGTTGTATCGAATAGAAATCAGGTTCAAACCTGGACTATCCACGCGCGTGCGCAGCTTGATCTGCTCCGCCGCGCGCTCCTGCGCAATCGGGTCGGAAAGCTCTTTCGACCAGCCACCGGCAGCCAGAATCTCTGCCATAACCTTTCGGCTGAAGATCACTTCGCGCGCGATGCGTGCGCGATCAGCCACACCAGTCGCAACGGCGCGACCTTCCATCAAGGGCGTGATGATGTTGGTCTCGCCGACGAGAATGGTGGTGCCGCTTTCATACTTCTTGGGCAAAACAAGGCCAGCGCTGATGGCAAGCAAGGCCACCACGGCAAAGCCGATGCATAAGGCCAGCACACGCTTGCGCAGCTCTGCCAACGCCATCGGCAAGAGGTTCAACCACTCAGATGGCTGAGAGGGCCCTTCCAGCAGCATGGGGCCACTCACAGCGTGCGCTCCGGAACGGTGATGACATCACCAGGGCGAACATCAAAATTGGAATCGAGCCGTCCGCCCTCAAGGATGTCGCCCAACTTGATATCGCGGGTTTCCACACCGCCATTGGCGGTGCGGCGATGCAATCGCGCGCGATTTGGGGCCGCAAAGTCGGTTATCCCCCCGGCTGCCAGCACTGCATCTAACACCGTCATTCCTTGTCGATGCGGAACAGACACCGGCTGGCGGACTGCTCCGGTGACGCGCACACGCGAAATAAACTCGTGGCTACGAAGCTCCACCAAGATCACCGCCACCTTGGGGTCGCGGATGTAGGAGGCGAGTTGCTTTTCGATGTCCGCAGCCACTTCTTGCGGTACCCGACCACCAGCCATCACATCGCCGATCAGCGGCACCGAGATGCGACCGTCAGGGCGAACAGGCACCGTCACGCTGAGTTCTGGGTTACGCCACACAGCAACTTGAATGCGATCGTCGACGCCGATCCGATACACATCCGAGAATCCGCTCGAGGCTTCTTCTGCAGTCGACACTGGCTGCTGGGCCAGCACGGCGCCCGCCAAAACGAAACCGTGGAGAGCAAAAAGGGCAGCCACTCGTGCCCAACGGCCCAGCATCTTGATACGCATTGCAGCCCCACTCCTTGCGGTCAGCCCGCCGGCGGGGGCCGGACGTGGGCTTTGTTTCGTAATGTCTACGCTTAGTGATGATACGCTTGGATGCTACATTTTTGAGTATTGCGTCACAGTTTTTGACGCTTCCGGGATGCCACTGCCCCCTTCCATTGCTGATCTGCGCCTGTTGGGCCTTTCTGCTCACTGCTCCCCGGAGGAGCTGAAGGCCGCTTGGCGCCGAGCCGTGTCTGAGCTGCACCCGGACCGGCCAGGTGGCGACCAGAAACAACGTGCCGCCGCGATGGCCGAGGTGAATGCGGCTTACCAGCGCCTCTGCGAGTTCAACGCCCGACATGGCCGCTTGCCGGGTGTCAGTGAACTTGCTGCTCAAAATCCTCCTCGGCCAGCCACTTCTCGCAACAACAAATGGCGGCATGCGTTGCTTGTACTGACACTCGTGGCCGCCCTCACTTTGGTTCTGTGGCCGCTCGCTTCGCCCGAGCCAGAAAACACTTCTCTGCCCGCGCAAGCCAATGACTCGGCCCAATCAGGCTTCGGGGCAGACCCACCTCCAGAACCTGCCGAAAAGCTTGTCGACCCCGATTTGCCTCGTTTCATTGAAGTTGGCGTCAGCAAGGACGATGTTCGTCGTCTTGCTGGCCCCCCCTTGTTTCAATCCGAGGCCATTTGGGAGTACGGCCCATCGGAAGTGCGCTTTGAAGACGGCTTGGTCGTTCGATGGCACAGCTCGCCACTGCGTCCTCTTCCCGTGCAGGCCGACGCCGAACACATCAGCCCTTAGTCGCCTCCATCAACGGGCGCCCTTGCCGAACAGCACGACCTCAACGGTTTGCAACAGAACCAGCAGATCGAACATGAAGCTCTGGTTCTTGACGTAGTACAGGTCGTACTTCAGTTTTTCCTCGGCATCCTTCACCGATGCGCCATAGGCATAGCGAAGCTGTGCCCAGCCCGTGATGCCGGGCTTCACTGCATGCCGCAAGCCGTAATACGGAATCTCTCGCTCAAGCTGCTCGACAAACGACGGGCGTTCCGGCCGCGGACCAACGAAGCTCATTTCCCCGCTGAGCACATTGAGCACCTGCGGCAATTCGTCAATGCGCAACTTGCGGATCACGCGACCCACGCGGGTAACGCGATCGTCGTTGCTGGTCGCCCAGCGCGCCACGCCATCCCGCTCAGCATCGGTGCGCATGCTGCGGAACTTGATGACCTTGAACGATCTGCCGCCCTCGCCTACTCGTTCCTGCAAATAGAAGACAGGGCCCGAAAGGCCGCTCTCCAGCTTGATCATCAAGGCCGTAAAGACCATCAAGGGAAGCGCCAAGAACAGCAGCAAACTAGAAGACGCGACATCGAAGAAGCGCTTGCTGGCCGAGCGCATGACGCCACGATCAAATCCGGAGTTGAACACCACCCAGGCTGGGCTAAGTGCATTGATGTGCGCGCGTCCGGTCTGGTTCTCCAAAAACGTGTGTAGATCATTGACGTGGACGCCGCGGAGGCGGCAAGCCATCAATGCATCGAGAGGAAGGGTTCCACGGCGACAATCAGGGGCCACAACGATTTCATCAACACACAAGGTGTCCACCAACTCAAGCAAACGCTCGACATCACCCACCTGCACTTCTTTGGGCACTTTCGGCGCATCGCCCGCCACCGGGATGTAGCCCACGATGCCGAAGGTGCGGCGGTCGCTGTTGCGGCGAAGCTTCGAGTGAATCAAGTCGGCACGGTCGCCGGCGCCAAGCACCAGAATTTGGCGGCGCAGCAGTTCCCCATGGCCGATCTTGATGGCGAGCGCGCGCAAGCTCAGCACCGCGAGAATCCCGAGCCCAAGCGCGAGCACCATGATTCCGCGTCCAACTTCGCTGACCGGCGTGAAGTATTGAATGGCGATCAAGGTTAGGCCGCCAGCCAAGAACGCCACCAATGCACGAACCGCATGACCGCTCCAGCCATCGCGGCTACTGGTCGCGTACATGCCCATCGACGTCATCGCCAAGAGGAGCACCGACGAGAAAAGAAGTCCGCGGGCCAGCACCTCCCCGAATGCTTGCTCGATCAAGGCGGCGTTGCCAAAGAAACGCACCCAAACGGCGGCTTCAAACGCAAAGAAAAGGGCCGAGAACTCAGCGACGGCGAGAAGAAGCGCCCAGCGGCGCGCGGGGTGGAAGGCATCCGAAATCGAACGCATCGCAAATTCCTGCAAAAACTTGTTGGGGGGATAGACCGTTGACGCCGTTTCACAGGAATCGAGGGTCAGTTGCGCGAATCCGTGCGCATCCTGAAGGGGGTATAGAGCCGCTGAAACCCGCGCTACAGCGCTGTGTAGCCCAGGTGAAAGACGTCTCGGGTACTATGAGACCCAGTTCACATTACCGGCACAAGTAGGGCGACCGAATGACATCAGTTGAAAATATTCACGTGGGCATCATCGGTCTTGGTTATGTGGGGCTGCCGTTGGCTGTGGAGTTTGGCAAGCAGCTACCGACCACGGGGTTCGACATCAATGCACCCCGAATTGCGGAATTGAGGGCTGGCAAAGACCACACCCGGGAAGTTGATTCCGAAGAACTGGCCACCGCCAACCAGCTGCGCTTTTCCACCGATCTTGAAGACCTGAAGGCGGTCAACGTCTACATCGTCACGGTGCCTACGCCCATCGATGAAGCACGACGCCCGGACTTTGGCCCCCTGCTCTCCGCTAGCCGCACGGTTGGAAAGACCATCAGCAGGGGCGACATTGTCG
>JAIXVL010000219.1 GCA_027483045.1 Lysobacteraceae bacterium | reverse complement strand
CGCAGGCCGGGCAGGCAGCGGCGGCTGACTTCAAGCAGGGTGCCGCCATCGCGAAGCACGGCATGCACAGCGCCATCGGGCATGCGGCGCAATTCGCTGAACTGCTCGCGCGCCACCAGGCAATTGCGATGAATGCGCAGGAATCGGGTGCTGAACTCGGTTTCCAAACTCTTCAGCGAGTCCTCTACCAAGTCTTCGCCGCGCGCGTGGTGCACGACGACGTATTTTTCTTCGGCCTGCAGAAAGCGCACTTCGTTTACAGGAATCAACCGGAGCGAACCCCGCAGGCGAGCCGCCAGATGCGTACGTACCCGCCCTGAAACCGGCGGTGGCGGCGCCATGGTCTTCTGCCCTGCACGGCGTTCCGCTGCGCGCTGCAAGGCAGCGGCAAGGCGTTCGGCGCGCACGGGCTTCAACACATAGTCCACGGCCGAGGCATCGAACGCAGCGAGTGCGTGCTCATCGAATGCCGTGCAGAACACCACGGCTGGCGGCGAATCCAGTGCCGCCAAATGACGCGCGGCTTCCAAGCCGTCCATCTCGGGCATTTCAATATCCAGCAACACCACGTCGATGGCTTGCGACAGGCAAGTTTCCACCGCGCTGCGGCCATCGCCCACCTGCGCCACCACCCGATGCCCACCCAGTTCCGCAAGCAAGGCCGACAGGCGCTCGCGGGCTAGGGGTTCATCGTCGGCAATCAGCACATCCATCAAGGCGTCGTCGCGAGGGGCAGTTCAAGACGGACGCGATAGTAGCCCTCCTCCGCGGAGGCCGTCATGCGCGCCGCTGGGCCGAATTGGTGGTTCAAACGTTGGCGGATCGACTCCAGGGCATGCCCATTGCCCGGTCGGCCGGGCACACCCACAGGCCGCGGATTGCCCACTTCGATGCACAGCGCGCCTGATTCCATGGCCATGGCAATACGGAGCTCGCCGCCTTCCTTCAAACGCGCAAGACCATGCACCACCGCGTTCTCCAGCAAGGGTTGCAGCACCAAACGTGGCAGCGGCAATTCCATCGGCAGGCCTGGCGCACAGTCCCACACCACGCGAAGACGCTCGCCCAAACGCAGCTGCTCGATGCCCAAGAAGCGCTGCGCGAGCGCGATCTCGTCGGCCAGCGTGGCCTGTTGCGCGCTCTGCCCCAGCGCTGCACGAAACAGCTCCGACAAATCCTCGATGGCGCGCTCTGCAGCCGCGGGATTGCTGCGCACCAGCGCGGCAATGGAGTTCATCGAGTTGAAGAGAAAGTGCGGACGAATGCGCGCTTGCAGCGCTTCCATCTGCGCTTTCGCGACCGCACTGGTCTGCGCCTTCCAACGGTCTTGCGCAGCAAAGTAACGCAGTGCCACGCCACCAATCAGGCCGGAAAGCGCCACGGTGGTGAGCACGAAGGCTCGGTCTTCCTGCGCCGACAACACGAACTGACCCAAGCTGCCGGAGATGTAGGCCAAGGACCCGGCGCCAAGGAGAGCAATCAGCATGGGCACCATGGCCGCAGCAATGAAATCCGCGCGCGGCGGCAAGCGCATCAGGTAAGGCCGCGCTTTGCACAGTGCAACGGCGGACGCCAACGCAATCCATGTGGCCAAGGCGCTAGCCGACGCGAATTCCACGAAATCCCAACGCGGCGCGCGCGTGGGCGCCAAGGCGATCGTGAGCATGACCAACTGCCCGGCACCAATGGCCGCCACCACGCGGGACGTGGTGCAGAACTCGGGCAATTGCAGACGGTCGACGGCTGGCGGCATGCCGCGAGTATCGCCGAAGCGGCCCACAAGGGGCCGCGAATGGGCCGGACCGACTTAGGCGGCGGCGGGCGAGTAGCTCGGGCGGCTGGGGAAGGCGTGGCGGAAGATGCGCCACACGACTTGCCCGAACTGTCGTGGCAGCGAGCCCGTGTTGTAGGGAATGCCGTAGCGCGCGCAGATCTCCTGCACTTCAACCGCGATGGCGCTGTAGCGATGCGCAGGCAGGTCGGGGAACAAGTGGTGCTCAATCTGGTGGCTCAGATTGCCGGTCATGAAGTTCATCCACGAGCCGCCGCCGATGTTCGACGAGCCGCGAATCTGACGCTGATACCAACCCGCACGCGTTTCATCACGCACTTGGATGGGCGTGAACACGATAGCGCCTTCAGTGAAGTGACCGCAGAAGATCACGATGAAGGTCCACAAGTTGCGCGTCAGGTTGGCCGCCAGATTCGCCAGCAACACCGGCAAAAAGAACGGACCTGCCAGTGCCGGGAACAACACGTAGTCCTTGCCCACTTGCCACGGCAGTTTCTTCAACAAGGGCTTCGCGTCAGAAAGAAATTTGCGCCACGGGCGACGCCCCTTCAGATACGTACCGAGCTTGAGGTGCTGAATAGCGATGCCGGTCTGGTAGTAGATGGCGAGCATCAGGGCATAGAAAGGCTGGCCCAGCGCGAAGGGCGTCCAGCGCTGTTCCGGAAAGATGCGCAGCAGGCCGTAGCCGATGTCGTCGTCTTTGCCACGCACATTGGTCCACTGGTGATGGCTGTGGTTGTGCGTTTGCCGCCACCAATCCGAAGGACACAGGTGATCCCACTCGAAACGGTCGCCCTGCAAGCTGGGGTCGCCCATCCAGTCGTACTGGCCGTGCAGGACGTTGTGCCCGAGTTCCATGTTGTCGATGATTTTCGAAATCGACAGCAGCAACACACCCACGACCCACACCGGCCACAGCATCCAAGGCGCAGGCGCCGAGGCGTAAATGGCGATGCGACCGATGATCTCGGTCCAACGCACGGCGTGGCGAACACGGCGGATGTAGCGCGCATCGACCGCACCGAAATCGCGCACATGGCGTTCGCGCAGCGCGTCGAGTTCAGCACCGAAGGCTTCGAGGCGCTCTCCGGAAATCAAGGCAGCGTGGCTCATGGTGTTCTCAAAGATCCAAAGTGAGGTCGCTGCGCGCAGCACTCACGCACAGCTTCAAGGAGGTGCTGGCATCGACGTACTCAATGCCATCGCGAAGATCGACATGCACGCCATCGGCTTTGCCGCACACGCAGCGTCCGCACAGGCCCTGACGGCAGCCATGCTCTGGCTTCAAGCCTGCGGCTTCCAGCGCCGCCAACAAGGGCGTACCGGTGGGAATCGCGATCTGGCGCCCGGAACGGGCCAGGGTGAGTTGAACCGTGTCGGTGGGGCCAACGGGCGCACGAAGGATGGCTGGTGTGAACGTTTCGGTGGCGATGCGCGCCGCGGCTTCGCGGAACAGCGCCTCAACACGGGCCACGAAACCGCTGGGACCGCAGGCCAACACTTCGGCGCCCTGCGCATTGCCCGGCAGTGCGTGCAGGCTGTCTTCGTGCAAACGACCCGCCGCTTCGTGTGCGGCTTCGGGGGCTTCACCGGTCAGGAATAGGCGGAACTGGAAATCAGGGAAGCGCGCGTTCAACGAACGCAGTTCGTCGACAAAGCAGGCCTCGGCGCGCTCGCGCACCCAATAGGCCAAGGACATGCCCGCCAACTGACCGCGCGCGGCGGCGGCGCGCACTTGCGCCATGGCAGCGGTGATACCGCTGCCGGCCGCCATCAACATGCGGTGGCTGGCATCGGGCACGTCGAAACTCAGGCCACCCCAAGGCTCACTGATCTGCAGGCGCTCGCCGTGGGAGGCCGCCTCCATCCACTGTGCGAAGCGTCCGCCCGGCAGGCGACGCGCGGTGATCGCGATTTCGCGTTCGCCCGGCAGGCTGGTGAGGGTAAAGCTGCGCTGGAAGCGGCGGCCGTCCACTTCAAAGCCAAAGGTCAGGTGCTGTCCCGGCTGCCAATCGCGCAGGCTGCGAAAGGGTTTCAGCCACAGGGTTTCGCTGTCGGCCGAGGCCGCTTCGCGGCGCACCAACTTCGCGGTATTGCCATAGGGGCTCCAGCCCGGCTGGAGCAGGCCACGCCAGTAATGCATTGCTGGGTACAAGGGCGGCAAAGACAGGGCGAAGGACATGGCGTGCTCACAGTAGGTAGCCCGCCGAGTCTATACACGTGTATAGACAAGTGTATATATGCCTGTACCCCACCAGTGGGCTGCCGTTATGCTGGCCGCCCATGACCCGCCTCGACACCCCCGAAACCAGCTCAGCGAGCCGCAAGGCCACCATCAGCCGCGACGATCTGATCGCCGCGGCCCTCCGCCTTCTGGGGCCGCACCGCAGTATTTCCACGCTGAGCCTGCGCGAGGTGGCTCGCGAGGCGGATATCGCGCCGAACAGCTTCTATCGCCACTTCCGCGATATGGACGCTCTGGCCATCGCGCTCATCGAACTGGGCGGGCGCAGCCTGCGCACCATCATTCGCGAGGCACGCGTTCGGGTACGCACCGGCCGAAGCGCCATCCGCACCTCAATCGAAACCTTCATGGAGCAGCTCTACGCCGACGAACGCCTGCTGCACATCCTGCTGCGCGAAGGCATTGTCGGCTCCGATGCGTACAAGGCCGCGGTCGAACGCGAACTGCGTGCGTTCGAAGACGAACTCTGCATCGATCTGGTGCGGCTCTCAGAAGCCGCCGGAAAGCCGATTCACGCACCGGCGCTGGTCGCGACGGCCATGACGCGACTGGTGTTCGCCATGGGCGCCACGGCCCTCGATTTGCCACGCGAACGCCACGGCGAAGTCGTGGAGCAACTTGTGACCATGCTGCGCATGATCATGCTGGGCGCTTGCGAGTTGGCCACGCAGGATGACCGCAGCGCAGTGAGCTAATCGCCGCGCCGGCCTTAAGCCGCCGCGAAGCGCGCAGTCATCCAGTCGCCCAAATCGCTGATCTCTTGAGCGCAGACCGAATGCGGCATGGGGTAGCGCTTCCAATCGATGCTCATGCCCAGGCTTCGCAAGTGCTCGGCAGAGCGCTTACCCGCGGCTTCGGGCACCACCGGGTCTTGCGAGCCGTGCGCCATGAACACCGGTGTGGCCAGCCCTTTCGGCGTGGCCTCGGCCGCGGTTTCGGCCATCAGCGGCAAATAGGTCGATAGTGCAATCAAACCGAGGAACGGCTGCTCGCGTCGCACGCCAGCCGCCAGCGCGATGGCGCCACCCTGCGAGAAACCCGCGAGCAGAATACGTCCTGCTGGCACGCCGCGATCGCGCTCACGCGCCACCAGCGCTTCGATCTCGACGATGGAACGACGCACGCCTGCGGCGTCTTCGCGCACTTTCGAGAAATCCAAGCTCACGATGTCGTACCACGCACGCATCGCGTGGCCGTTGTTGATGGTGATGGGCATGACCGGCGCATGCGGAAACACAAAGCGCAGCGCGGGCCACTCCTTCCGCACCAACTCCGGCACGATCGGCGCGAAATCGTGGCCATCGGCACCCAAGCCGTGCAGCCAGATGACCGAAAACTTGGGATTCGGGCCGGTGGTGGTTTCGATGGTTTCAAGCATGGTCGGCATCAGCACATGAGAGCGCGGCATTGTGCCCGAAGCCCACGACTGCGCCGCTGAGCCCTAGGCACCGGCACAATGGGGCATGAGTGCGAACCCCCTCACCACCCCCGCATGGCGCCTCGACGACCACCAGCCCAGCCAGCTTCTGGCGGATCAGGGCTTCGTGCGCCTCGCGCCCGCCACCACCTTGGCCGATGCGGGCAGTAGCGCTGCCGATTTCGGCGCATTGGCGACGTTTTGGGACGATCTGCCGCCCGACGAGCATTTGCGCGATGGTGGTCGCTATCGTTTCCGACGCCATGCCTCTTTGGTGCTGAGCCCCGATGGGCAGGCCATTGCCGAGCGCGTGCAGAGGCCGCACTGGCAGCCCACCGACTACAACGCCCTGCACGGCGGCTATGAGCGCTGGTTCGCCCCGGTCACCGACGCCGCCTTGGCACACCCCACGCTGGTGGGCCTGATCACGCAACTGGGCGCCCGTTGTGCACAGGCCGCGGGGCGAAGCCTGCCTTTTGTGGAAGTGCACCAGTTCCGCATCGACACCGCCGGCGGCATTGGCCGGCCTACCCCGGAGGGCGCCCACCGCGACGGCGTCGACTTTGTGGCGGTGGTGCTGGTGGATCGCGTCCAAGTGCGCGGCGGAGAAACCCGCGTGTTCCAAGCCGAAGGCCCCGCCGGGCTGCGCTTCACCATGACCGAGCCCGGCACTGCCCTGCTGCTGGACGACGCGCGGATGATCCACGAAACCACGCCGCTGCAGCCGGAAGGCCCGCGCGGGCACCGTGACACGCTGGTCCTGACCTGGCGCCACGATGGGTTCCTGGACCCCGCCAAGTAGCCGTCTCGTCTAGTGGCGGAAAGCCGCCACGCACGACGGCACATTGTTGGCACGCATCTTGCTGATATTCCGCCACACCCTGTGACGGAGTTCCCCCATGCTCGACCATCTGCCCAACGCCGACCTGCAGATCAGCCCTCTGGCGATCGAAAGCGGCATGAGCGAACCCGGCATCTTCAAGGGCTGCTCGGCGGCACGTGGCCCCTTGCCGCTCCTCACCAAGAACGCGATCCTGGCCTACCTCGGCAAGCCGAATGCCGGCTCCTGGGAACGCTTGGCCCAGCGCGAGATCGTCGGCAACACCACCCTTGCCGATGCCTGGAGCCAGGCCGCCCCGGATGGCTGCCGTCGCTTTCCCACCGCCGCGGAGTTGATCCGCGCGATTCGCATGGCCGTGATGCGCCAATTGACCCGCGTCAACCAAAGGGGCGTCGTGGCCCACTAAGGTTCCGGCATGCCCAGCCATGCCGCCCCCCGCTTCGACCCCGACCTTCTGGCCCGACACGACAAGCCGGGCCCGCGGTACACCTCGTACCCGACTGCGCCGCAGTTCTCGCCCAGCTTCGATGACCACGCCCTGTGCGCGGCCATCACCCGTAGCAACGAAGAACCCCTGCCGCGCGATCTATCCCTGTACGTGCATGTGCCCTTCTGCCTGAGCCCATGCTTTTACTGCGGCTGCAATCGCATCATCACTCGCGACCACTCACGTGGCAGCCGCTACCGCATGCGTGTCGAACGCGAAGTGGACTTGATGGCGCCGCTGTTTGATGCCGATCGCAAAGTCGTGCAACTGCACTTCGGCGGCGGCACACCTAACTTTCTGAGCACCGCCGACTTGGCTGGTCTCGTTGGCCATCTGCGCCGGCACTTCCGCTTTGATGATGAAGCGCACAGCGATATCTCCATCGAGATCGATCCGCGCAGCGTGGCACCTGCGGCCATGGCGGATTTGCGCGCCATCGGTTTCAACCGCATCAGCGTGGGCATTCAGGACTTCAATCCTGAAGTGCAGGCCGCCGTGAATCGCATTCAGAGTGAGCGGGAAACACTGGCAGTGATGCATGCCGCTCGCGATGCCGGCATGCGCTCCATCAATGTCGATCTGATCTACGGCTTACCTAAGCAAACGCTAGAAGGCTTTCGCGACACCTTGCACAAAGTGATCGATCTACGACCCGATCGCATTGCCGTGTACAGCTACGCGCACTTGCCGCACATGTTCCGTCCACAGCAACGGATTGATGCCAGCCAATTGCCCACGCCGGGCGAAAAAATCGCACTGCTTGGCGCAGCGGTCGAGCTACTTGGCGCTGCGGGATACGTGTACATCGGGATGGACCATTTCGCCCTGCCCTTCGATGAACTGGCGCAAGCGCGACGTCACGGCAGCCTGCATCGCAATTTCATGGGCTACACCACGCATGCCGACACCGATCTGATTGGCTTCGGTGTAAGCGCCATCAGCCGAATTGGCGATGCATACGCACAAAACCCGCGCGACCTACCCGACTGGGAGAACGCGATTGATGCAGAACGTCGGCCCGTGTGGCGCGGCTTGGTACTCAATGAAGATGACCTGCTGCGGGCCGATCTCATCCAAGACTTGATGTGCCAAGGCACCGTGGATTTCGTAGATCTCGGTCGCAGGCATGGCGTGGATGCACGCGGCATGTTGGAAGAAGCCGCACCGCGACTGGCGCCACTGGAGCGCGACGGCATGGTGAAACGCAGCGCCAGCCGCGTTGAAGTCACCGATCGCGGACGCCTGCTCCTGCGCGTGGTGGCGGCGTGCTTTGATCGTTACTTGGCGCCGCAACCGGCGTAAACGACGCAGACGCACGCGCCATTTTTTTCAAGCAGCGGTGCATCGCACGGGCCATGAAGATCTTGATGAGTGGCGCAGCCAATGGCCAAAGCCAGCGCCGCGTGAGCGTGAACTCGTAGTCCCAGCACACGCGCGAACCGTCTTCATGACCGGCAATGGTCCAATTAGCCGCACCCTCGGTTACCAACCATGCGAACGGCGCACGAAAACCGGTGAGACGGTAGGCGTGCTGAACCGGCGGATCGTGCGCGGTGATGGTTTCCAACAGCACCGACCCATCCGCGTTGTGCACATCGCGCGTGCTGCCCACAGCCACAGGCGCGTGCAGGCGAACGCCGCGCACAGCCGGGATCGGGCCGAAGCCGGTGAAAAAGCTGGGGAACCTATCGGGGTCCACCGCCATCGCAAACGCGACCTCGGGGTGGCACGGCAGGCTGCGCTCAGCGTGGCAAGAAATGAACATTGCGTATGGTGTGCGCAGCGCGGGGATGGTGTCTAGAACGCCTTCCCGAGGGGCCGGCGAAGGGTCCCACCGAAAGATTGGCGCATTGGCGTTGGTGGGCCCACCAGGACTCGAACCTGGAACCAAGGGATTATGAGTCCCGTGCTCTAACCATTGAGCTATGGGCCCGTGCGCTGCGCATTCTAACGACGCGCGCCGACGCTGACCTCACCCGATGGGGCCAGGCTTCGCATCGGCGGGTGCCACGGCATTCTCAAGATCTGGCCCGATATCACCCTCGTCCCGCAACTGTCCTTCCCACTTCGCAACCACCGCCGTGGCCACGCTGTTACCAATCACGTTGGTGGCCGAGCGACCCATGTCGAGGAAGTGATCCACGCCCAGCAGCAGCAACAAGCCCGCTTCAGGAATGTTGAACTGCGCCAAGGTGGCGGCAATCACCACCAGCGAGGCGCGCGGCACACCGGCCATGCCCTTCGATGTCACCATCAAAATCAACAGCATCGTGATCTCTTGCGCGAGCGTGAGATCGATGCCGTAGGCCTGCGCGATGAACACCACCGCGAAGGTGCAGTACATCATCGAGCCATCGAGGTTGAACGAGTAGCCCAGCGGCAACACGAACGACGCCACGCGATTGCTGCAGCCAAACTTTTCCAATTGCGCCAAGGTGCGCGGGTAAGCGGCTTCGCTCGATGCGGTTGCAAACGCCAACAGCGTGGGCTCGCGCACCGCACGGAACAGCGCCACGGCGCGACCGCGCAACACGGCCGCAGCCGCAAGGAACAACAGCACCCACAAAAGCCCAATGCCGATGTAGAACTGGCCCATGAACTTGCCGTACACGGCCAAGACTTCCAAGCCGCTCTTCGACACCGTTGCCGCAACGGCCGCAAACACGGCGAAGGGCGCAAACCACATCACCAGCATGGTGACTTTCAGCATCACGTAGCTGAGACCTTCCAAGGCATCGACCATCACCTTGGCTTTCTCACCCACGCCAGCGCAGGCCACGCCGAAGAACACCGAGAACACCACGATCTGCAGAATCTCGTTGCGCGCCATCGCATCAGCAATGCTGACGGGCACCAAATGCGTCACGAACTCCTTGAGGGTGAGACCGCTCACCGTAATGCCGCTCTGCGCGCCCGCATCGGGAAGCGCGATGCCCAAGCCCACACCCGGCTGGAACAGATTGACCAACACCAAGCCCAAGGTGAGCGACACCAGCGACGCCAAGAGGAACCAGGCCATCGACTTCAAGCCGATGCGACCCACCACACCGAGGTCACCCATCTTGGCGATGCCCACCGCAAGAGTGGCGAACACCAAGGGCCCGATGATCATCTTGATCAATCGCAGGAAGAGCGTGGTGACAAGCGAAAAATGCTCAACGATGGCGTCGGTGTTGGACACCGTGGCGTTGATTACGGCGCCAACAATGATGCCCAGCACCAACGCGCCCAAGATGTACCAAGTGAGTTTGTTGCCGCTGCTCGTTGGTGCCGTGCTTGCCATCCGATTCTCCTGATTGGCCAAGACTCGGCCACCGAACAAGCGGGCAGAATGCACCAAGGCAGCGCCAATGCCCAGCAGCGCCACCCGCTACGAAGGAAGCACGCCACGCGCCGAGACCCCCATCAGCAAAAACCCCGCCGAAGCGGGGTTTTTGGAATCGAAGCAGCCTAGGCTTACTCGAGGTCGAGGAAGCTACGCAGTTGCTCGCTTCGGGTCGGGTGACGCAGCTTGCGCAGGGCCTTCGCCTCGATCTGGCGAATGCGCTCGCGGGTCACGTCGAACTGCTTGCCCACTTCTTCGAGCGTGTGGTCGGTATTCATATCGATACCGAAGCGCATGCGCAGCACCTTGGCTTCGCGCGGCGTCAGGCCGGCCAACACGGTGCGGACGGTTTCCTGCAGGCCGGTGGTCGTCGCGGTT
>JAIXVL010000032.1 GCA_027483045.1 Lysobacteraceae bacterium | reverse complement strand
GGGATGTTGTCCGCCGTGATCGGCGGGTAGTGAATGGGGCGCAGGATGCTGTTGCCCTCATTGGTTTTGTCGGCAAAGAACTGCTCGGGCAAACCGATATGCAAGGCCAGCGCCGACAACACACTTGAACCAAGCGCATCGAGCGTGGTGTACAGGCCGTAAGCCACTTCTTTGAACTCGGGAATCTCCGCCGGCCAAAGGTTCGGCGGCATGACTTCGGCGTTCTTCGAGTTCCTATCGATCTCGCGACCGACATGCCAGAACTCTTTCAAGTCGAAGTGCTTCGCGCCTTTGGCGGTTTCGATTCCGAATGGCGTGTACCCACGCGCACCGCCGCTTCCGGGCACGTGGTACTGCGCTTTGGTGGCTTCGGGCAGTGCGAAAAAACGCTGAAAAACATCGTAGGCACGATCAATCTGCGCCTGCGGGATGCCATGGCCGCGAATGCCGCAGAAGCCCCATTCACGGTAAGCCGCGCCCAACTCTGCGACGAATGCGGTTCGATCAGCAGGGCTGTTTGGCTGAGTAAAGCGGCGGATATCGAGGGTGGGAATCGCGGACATAAATCGACGCTCGTGACATGGAATAGGACATCAGAATGCCGAGACGCGAAGCGCCTCAGCGTGACGCGAATCAAACGGCAGCGCGAACCGCTGCGGACAACTCATCGAGAACGCCCTGCATGAGCGCACTGTCATCGGCCTCCACCGTGACTCGGACAACCGGCTCGGTGCCCGATGGGCGAAGGAAGGCGCGCCCCCTGCCCTGCACAGCGGCCTGTGCCTTGGCGAGCGCTTGCTTCACGCTCTCCGCCTCACTGGGCTTCGCACCCTGCGAGACGCGCACGTTGACCGTTTTCTGCGGCACTTTGGCCATTCCGGACAAGGCCTGCTGCAAGCTCAGGCCACGACGGCGCAGCACCTCAAGCACCTGCAATGCGCTAACGATTCCATCGCCGGAACTCACACGATCCAGGCACAACAGGTGGCCCGACGTTTCGCCGCCGAGCACGGCATCGTGCTCGAGCAAAGCCTGATGGACGTAACGGTCACCCACTTTCGTACGCAGGAAACCGATGCCTTTGCTCGCAAACGCGCGCTCAAGGCCGAAATTCGTCATCAGCGTGCCCACCACGGGGCCACGCAAACGACCGGTGCCCTGCCAATCATCGGCGAGCACGTAGAGAAGGTCGTCACCGTCGCGAACGGTCCCTTCGCTATCCACGAACAACACGCGATCGCCGTCGCCGTCGAAGGCAATGCCGAGCTCGGCACCTGTTTCGCGCACACGCTTGGCCAAAGCCTCTGGATGGGTCGAGCCCACACCGTCGTTGATGTTGAGGCCATTTGGCTCAACACCCATCGCATCCACGCGCGCACCCAGCTCGCGAAACACGAGAGGGCCGAGTTGGTAGGTGGCGCCATGCGCGCAGTCCACCACAATGCGCATGCCGCCAAGATCGAAGTGGCGCGGAACCGAGCCTTTGCAGGCCTCGACGTAGCGAGCGACCGCATCGCGCGTGCGCACCGCTTTTCCGAGCTTGTCTGAGGGCACGGTACTGAAGGGCGATTCAAGCGCCGCTTCGATGGCGAGCTCAGTGGCGTCATCAAGTTTTTCGCCTTCCGACGAGAAGAACTTGATTCCGTTGTCGTAGTGCGGATTGTGCGAGGCGCTGATTACGATGCCGCCATCGGCACGCAGCGAACGCGTGAGGTGCGACACGGCCGGTGTGGGCATGGGACCCATCAGCTGAACATCGACGCCTGCGGCCACTAGGCCTGCTTCGAGCGCCGCCTCGAACATGTAGTTCGAAATGCGCGTGTCCTTGCCGATCACCACCTGCGGCTTGCGCCACTCGCCCTCACCGCGACTGTTGCGAAGCGCGTGGCCATACGCATTGCCAAGGCGCAAAACGAAATCCGCCGAAATCACGCCTTCGCCAACGCGTCCACGAATGCCGTCGGTGCCGAAGTACTTGCGATTGGGCATGCTCAGGCTGCCTCGACCGGCGCAGGAGTGCGGTTCATCAAGGCGATGAGAGACGCCAGCTTTTCGCGCATCTGTCGACGATCGACGATGAGATCAACAGTGCCGTGCTCAACGAGGAACTCACTGCGCTGAAAACCCTCTGGCAAGCGCTCGCGCACGGTTTGCTCGATCACGCGCGGGCCGGCGAAACCGATCAAGGCCTTGGGCTCTGCCACGTTAATGTCGCCCAACATGCCCAGCGATGCGGAAACGCCGCCGGTCGTCGGATGCGTGAGCACTGAGATGTAGGGCACCCCAGCGGCGCGCATACGCGCCAAGGCGGCGGAAGTCTTGGCCATCTGCATGAGCGAAAACAGGCCTTCCTGCATGCGGGCACCGCCGGTGGCGGAGAAGCACACGAGGGCGCTGCGATCCGCCAGCGCACGCTCAGCGGCCAAGGTAAAGCGCTCGCCCACCACGGAGCCCATCGAGCCACCCATGAAGCGGAATTCGAGCACCGCGACCGAAACGGGCTGGCCTGCAAGCAAACCGGTGCCGGCGATCAAGGCGTCCTTCTCTCCGACCGCCTTCTGCGAGGCTTTGATCCGGTCGGCGTACTTTTTCTGGTCACGAAACTTGAGCGCATCAACAGGCTCAAGGTTGCCGCCCAACTCCACGAAAGAATCGGCATCGAGGAAGTTGGCGATGCGGTCACGAGCCGTAATCGGCATGTGGTGATCGCACTTCGGGCAGACGTACTGGTGCTGCTCTAACTCGGGGGCGTAAAGCGCCGCACCACAGTTGTCGCACTTCTCCCAAAGGCCTTCCGGCACGCCGCGCTTGCCGCCGCCTTGGGTACGGATGCCGCCCAATTTCAGTTTGTTCAACCAGCTCATGGAAGACCCGGGTTGCGTCAGGGTCGGCCAGTGTACCGAAAGCTGGAGATGGGGTTCCCCCCCCAGTCAGGGGGCGTCTAACCCCGAACGAAGCGCCGAAAGGAAACTTCGCGCCGTCGCCGCCGGATCACTCGCTGCCGCCAAGGCCTCAACTAAGGCACTGCCGACGATGACGCCGTCGCCATGCGCCGCCAGGTGGCGTGCCGAGGCAGCGTCCTTAATGCCGAAGCCAATCAGCACCGGCACCTTGGTGCTGTGACGCACCAAAGCCGCCTTGCCAGCCACATCACCGGCATCAATTTTGTTGGCGCCAGTCACGCCCGCAAAGCTCACGTAGTACAGGTAACCCTGCGCGTTGCTGGCCACCATGGCCAATCGCGTTTCGGTGGTTGTGGGGGCGACCAAAGCAATGAGATGCAGCCCATGGGTGGTGAGAACTTCACGCACGGGATCGGCTTCTTCGGGCGGTAGATCGACCAGCAACACGCCATCCACACCCGCTTCCGCGGCTTCGCTGGCGAATCGTTCGAGCCCGCGCATTTCGATGGGATTGAGATAACCCATCAACACCACGGGCGTTTCGGTGTTCTTGGCACGGAATTCGCGAACGCAAGCCAGTACGAACGTGAGCCCGACTTTTCGCTCGATGGCGCGCTCCGAACTCTTTTGAATCACTGGGCCATCGGCCATCGGGTCCGAGAACGGCACACCCAATTCAATGAGATCGGCGCCACCTTCGACCAGGGCGTGCATCACCGGCACTGTGGCCTCAAGCGAGGGATCACCGGCGGTGATGAAAGGCACCAAGGCCTTGCGATTCGCTTGCTTCAATGCCGCCAGTCGGCTGTCGATTCGATTGGCCGCACTCACAGTGAAATTCCCTCGCGCTTGGCAATCGTGAAGATGTCTTTGTCGCCACGGCCGGAAAGATTGATCAGCACGCGCTCATCCTTGCGCATGTCGCGCGCCAGCTTCATGCCAAGGGCCACGGCGTGGCTGGATTCGAGTGCAGCCAAAATACCTTCGGTGCGCGCGAGTAAGTGGAAAGCCTCCATGCATTCGGCATCGGTAATGCCCGCATAGGTCGCGCGGCGCGTGTCCTTCAGGAACGCGTGTTCGGGACCAACACCGGGATAGTCGAGCCCCGCAGAGATGGAGTGCGTCTCGATGATTTGGCCATCGTCATCGCAGATGAGGTATGTGCGATTGCCATGCAAAACACCGGGGCGGCCTGCCACCAGCGATGCAGAGTGACGACCGGTTTCAATGCCATCGCCCGCGGCCTCAGCACCGTAAAGCGCCACTTCGCGGTCGTTCAAGAACGCATGGAACATGCCAATCGCGTTGCTACCGCCGCCCACACAAGCCACCACGGCTTCGGGCAATCCGCCGAACTCGGACAGCATCTGTGCGCGGGATTCCTTGCCTACGACGGCGTTGAAGTCGCGCACCAAGGTGGGATACGGGTGCGGTCCCGCGACCGTGCCGATGATGTAGAAGGTGTCGTGCACGTTGGTGACCCAATCGCGCAGCGCCTCATTAAGGGCATCTTTCAGCGTTTTGCTGCCGCTGTGCACCGGCACCACGGTGGCGCCGAGTAGCTTCATGCGGAACACGTTGGGCGCTTGGCGCTCCACGTCGGTCGCACCCATGTACACCACGCACTCCAGACCCAAGCGGGCCGCCACGGTGGCCGAAGCCACGCCGTGTTGGCCTGCGCCTGTCTCGGCAATGATGCGGGTCTTGCCCATGCGCTTGGCCAGCATGGCTTGGCCAATCGTGTTGTTGATCTTGTGCGCGCCCGTGTGATTCAGGTCTTCGCGCTTCAACAGAATCTGCGCGCCACCCACCTTCGCGGAAAGACGCTCTGCAGCGTAAATGGGGCTGGGGCGGCCCACGTAATGCTTATAGTCCGCCGCAAGTTCCGCCTGAAACGCCGGATCAGACTGCGAAATGCGATAGGCCTCGGCCAACTCGGCCAAGGGTTGCATCAGGGTTTCGGCGACGAAGCTTCCGCCATATGGGCCGAAGTGCCCGCGGGCATCGGGGTACTGGTAGAAATCTTCAACGGGGGGCATCTGCACGGCGAACCTCTTCGACAAAACGTTGCATACGCTCGCCGTCCTTCAGGCCGGGAGCGCTCTCAATTCCGCTGGACACATCGACGCAGAGCGGGCGCGTCTGGCGCACCGCTTCAAAGACGTTGTCGGGTGTCAGTCCTCCTGCCAACAACCACGGTCGAGGCAGTTCAGGCAGTGCACTCCAATCGAAGCGACTGCCCTGACCGCCCTGCTCGCCGAGGCGATGTCCGTCTAGCAGAAAGGCTTCGGCTGAAGGGTACCGCGTCGCCATCGCCTGCGCAGCACTCGCGCCTTCCGCCATCGGCAAAGTCTTCACGTACGGGAGCCCGAAACGCAGGCAAAAGGCTTCGCTTTCGTGGCCATGAAACTGCAGCAGCGTGGGCCTTAGTGCCCGAATGGCCGCCCTGACTTGATCTTCGGGCTGGTCCATAAACAACGCGACGACCTGAGCCAATGGCGTGACGGCCGCGCGCAATGCGGCGGCCTGCGCAGTGTCGAGCGCCCTGCGGCTGCCTGGAACAAAGATGAACCCCAGGGCGTCGACACCGAGCTCGCCAGCCAATCGAACATCGCCAGGCCGGGTGAGTCCACAAAACTTGATGCGGGTTCGCATGTCGCTAGGCGTCCTGTTCTGCGCAAGGCAGGAGAGCGAGTGGCCGTGGTCTTTCCACCCAGTCGACCGGAAGGCTCACATCAGCCGGCAAGCCCCAATGTGCGGGGTAGCGAGGCCCAAGGAAGGTCAAACCCGCCGCAGGCGCTGTGGCACCTGCCACGCGACGATCGCGACCGGCAAGCAACTCAGCCACCCAGGACTCAGGCTGCACGCCGCGACCCACAGGCAACAAGCTGCCCACAATATTGCGCACCATGTGGTGCAGGAACGCATTGGCTTGAACCTCAATCACCACATGCTCCCCATCGCGCCTGACGCTGATGTGTTGCAAATCACGCATGGGGTGACGCGCCTGACAGGCCGCGGTTCGGAACGCGCTGAAGTCGTTCTCGCCGAGCAACGCTTGGGCTGCACGATGCATCGCATCTGCATCCAAGGGCAGCCGCTCCCAACTCAAATGCTCGCGCATCAAGGCCGGGCGAATGGCGCGATTGAGAATGCGATACCGATACGACCTTGCACGTGCGGCGTAGCGTGCGTGAAACGCAAGATCGACCTCCTGCGCCCAAAGAATGCGAACAGAAGGAAGCAAATGCGAATTCGTGCCTTCAACGAAAGCGCGCACGGGGCGCCGAGCTTCGGTATCGAAATGCACGACTTGCAATGTGGCATGCACCCCCGCATCGGTGCGCCCTGCACAAACAGCATCAAGCGGATGCTGCACCACGCGCGCCAGAGCTTTTTCGACTTCGCTTTGTACCGAAGGGCCTTCGGCCAAACGCTGCCAGCCGTGAAACTCGCTTCCGTCGTATTCGATGCCTAGCGCGTAACGCATGCTGCTTGGTCAGGGCGCCCCGAAAAGCGCCCCGACCTACTCCTCAACCGATTTGCTTGAGCAGGCGCTCTGCTTCAGCGCGCGCCGCAGCATTGCCCTCGGCCAGCACTTCTTCGAGCATGCCGCGCGCACCATCGGTGTCGCCAATCTCGATATAAGCCTTCGCAAGCTCCAGTCGCGTGTCATCGAGCGCTTCTGCGTTCGCCAGCGATGACTCAGGCTCCGGCGACGGCGCCGGAATCGGTGCCGACTCGTCTTTGCGGGTGCGCACGTCGTCGGATTTCACCGGATTCCACAGCACTTCGCGGAACAAGGCGTGGCCGGGAACCAAACCCATGCCCATCACCACCACCTCGCGCCAGCGCGGATCCGCATTCTCCGCGACGTTGGCTCGCATGTTGGTTGCCGCTGCTACGAAAGCATCGACGTTGCCTGCGTTGTAAAGCTGGCGAAGCAGGGTCACATGCTGATCAAGGTCCGCAGGCGAAGCGGCAATGCTTCGCTCCAACTCCGTCATCAGTGAACCGGCGACAGGGCGCTCCGCAGTCACCGCTTCATCACCGCGTGCGGGCGGCAAGTCGTGATCGATCTCACCGGCCAGCTCTTGCGCTGCTTCGGCGTCCGAATCAGCAGCGTTGGGCGAAAGATTGGAGAGAAACTCTGAGTCGTCCGACAGGCGCGAACGCGAGGACCCCGCAGCGACGACAGGCACGGCAGCCATGCTGGCTTTTCGGCGACGCAGAAGCAGCGCCAACAAGCCACCCACCAGCAAGACGCCACCGCCACCCAACACTGCGGTATTCATGTACCAAGGCTCGGAAGCACTGGGTGCTGCGGATGCTTCCGCTTCAGCTGGCGACGCGCCAGCGCTGGGTTCCGCTGCCACACTTGGCGCCATATCGGGCGCTGCCGCAGGCGGCGGACTGGCAGCACCTTCGGCCAAAGCCGGCGCTTCCACGGGGGGCGTACCCGGCAATTCTGCAGTGGCAGGCTGGGCAGTCGCGGCTGCCTCTCGGTTCTGCCTGAGCGACTCTTCCAACGCACTCAATTGACTGTCTTTCAGCTCAATCAGGCGCTTCTGCTCGTTGGCCAAGGCCTCTTGCTCAGTGAGTCGCGAACGCAGCTCACGAAGCTCGGCATCGCGCGCAGAAACATCCTCTCGCGCTTGCTGCAACTCAGCACGCAATTCGCTGCCTGAACCACCCGAAGCAGCACCCGACTGGGCACCCGCAGCCCCCGCGCCCGCAGGTGGCGCGATTTCCAGACGGCCGCCGGTTGCCGCCGGTCGGGCTGCGGTCGCAGCCGTTGCACTCGTTCGAGCAGGTGCAGAGGGACTGGCCGGCGCGGCAAGGCGCGGTGCTTCATCAGGCGTAGGAACAGGCTGAGGTGCAGCCGCTGTCGAGGCGCGCCACGCATTCATCTGCTCGCGGACTTGCGCATTGGCTTCGCTGTTGGCCAATGCTTGCGCCTGATCAGCGGTCGGGATGCGCAGCACAGCACCCTTCCGCAGCAAATTGATGTTGTCGCGAATGAAGGCATCTGGGTTGGCGCGCTGAATGGCCAGCATCATTTGCGCCACAGACGCCCCTTGCGTGTTCGCACTCGCGATCTGCCACAGCGTGTCACCGTCGTTGACGACGCGGCCATCGGCATCGCGCGGCGGCGCTGCCACCGGCATCGGCGGCGGCAAGGGAAGTGGAACGGGCTCAGGGGGCAGCGGAGCCGGAGCAGGCTGGGGCGCTGGTGCCGCTTCTGCGATTGGCTCTGGAGGCAGCGGCTCTGCAACCGGCGCGGGCGTCGGCTCTGGCACCGGCGCGGCCGCCGGCGGCGCAGGCCGCTCAACGGCCAGCGGTGCTGGCGCTGCCGGCTGCGGCAACGGCTCTGGCTGCGGAAGCGGCTCGGGTGGCGAAGTCGGCGTCTGTGCAATGGGCGCGGGTTCCTGCACCGGCGGAGGCGCAGCAACCGGTGCGGGCACAGGCACGGCAGCGGCCACGGTGGGGGCCGACATGGGCGTTACCGTGGCTGCGGCGATGAAGGGCGGATCGATCAGGGCGGTGAACTCACGCACCACGCTGCCCTTGCCCCAGTCGGCCTCCAGCAAGAAAGCGACGAACGGGTCATCCACGCGATTGGGCGTGGTCACTCGAATCACCGCTTCGCCGCGGGCGTTTCGACCCACGCTGAACTGCAAGTTGGCGGTCACACCAGCAGGTCTCGGAAGGCCCACGCGGTCGAAGGCATCCGGCGCCGCCAAGCGCACATTCAGCGCTTCGAGCTCTCCGGCGCCTGCGCCGATCAGCGGGATTTCGGCCACGAAGGGCTCGCTCAGCTGCGACTTGACCTCGATAGGGCCAAGGCCCAAGGCCCACACCGGGCCGGCACCCATGGCCAAGGCCAGTGCGACGGGAAGGGTTTTGACGACGTGTTTCATGCCGATCTCCTGATCGACGTCTGGGGGGACGTCGTTTGGAAGTGAACTCTTGAATCCTGACGTAAGAGTAAAGCCGAATCGCCTTGATTCGCCAAGGATTTCGCTCCGCCGGCTCGAACGGGGCGCGCCCGCCCCGTCCAAACGGAACCCAGTTGGCCCGAATCTCAGCTCCGACGAGCCGCCAGAAGTTCGGCAATCTGCACGGCATTCAAGGCCGCGCCCTTACGAATGTTGTCGGCCACGATCCAGAAATTGAGCCCGCGCGGATGCGAGATGTCCTCGCGGATGCGGCCCACATACACCGGGTCCTGCCCCGAGGCATGCGTGACTGGCGTGGGCCACTCACCGGCCTGCGGGTTGTCCACCACGACCACGCCAGGCGCGGTCTCCAGCAAGGCGCGCGCTTGGGCGGCGGTCATTTTCTCGCGGGTTTCGATGTGCACTGCTTCGGAGTGACCGAAGAACACCGCCACGCGCACCGCAGTGGGATTCACTTCAATGCTCGCAT
>JAIXVL010000288.1 GCA_027483045.1 Lysobacteraceae bacterium | reverse complement strand
TCGATGACAGTGCTGGCTTCGGGCTTGACGGGCTTTCCGCGGCGGAAAATAGCGGCTACGCGGGCGTCGGCACCGGCGGGTAAGTGATTGCGCAACTCGCGAATCTGGTGGCCCACCAAGGCACCACCTTCAATAGCACGCACGGCCACCAACTGCGCTCGACCTTGAGCAAAGTCGAGCACCTGCAAGGCACCCGGATAACCAATCAAGCGCTCGATGTGCTGGCAGACCAAATGCTCGGGGCTGATTGCCGCAGTGACTGGCGAATTGCGCGGATCTTTCAACACGCCCAATTCCATGTATTCGGCTTCACGCAATCGCGCGACCCGCGTGGGCGTGCGAAAGCGCTGATGCGCGATCTGGCAGGCCAGCAAGTTCACTTCGTCGCTCGACGTGACCGCCACCAGCAGCTCGGCTTCCTCGGCACCGGCCTGAGCCAAGACCGAAGGCAGGGAGGCATGGCCCACCACCGTTCGAATATCCAAGCGCTCAGCCAGATCGCGGAGGCGCTGGTGATCGGTATCGACCATGGTGATGTCGTTGTTCTCGGAGGCCAGAGCCGCTGCCACCGACGAGCCCACTTGGCCCGCACCCAGAATCAGAATATTCACGCGCTCCCCGCACGTCGACGATGCCCGCGCATGATACGCCCGCAACGAAGAAAGGGCGCGCCGCCTAAGGCGCCCCTAAACGTCGATACAAGCCCTCGAACTCGGGCAGCTTGGCTGAGAGTCGAAAGCGCTCCATCGGGTAGCTGCGCCGCGCCAATCCGCTTTGCGTGAAGGCGCGTAGTGCATCAACGAATGCTACCCGGTCATCCAGCGGCACTAGGGGGCGAGCAAACAGCGGCCCGAGATGTCGTCCGCCCTCGGTCGCCGTCGCCAGAATGGGCAAACCGGTCTCCATGGCCTCAAGAAACACTAAGCCGAAGGGCTCGCGTCGCGCGGCAGAAATGAAGCCGTCCATCGCCGACAGCCATCCACGCGGCTCCTCGCTGAACCCCGTGAAGTGAACGCGTGGCGGTGCATCACGCTTCAACGACGCCAACGCACTGCCCGAGCCCACAATCACCAAATGCACGTGTGCGCCGAGATTCGCCTCAGCGAACGCGCGCAGGAGCATCTCGTGGCCCTTGCTCGGCTCCACGCGGCCTAAGGTGCCCAGAAGCAGAGCCTCGCCTGTCAGGCCGAGTGACGAACGCAGTCGTTCTCGCGCCGATGCATTCGCGGCCCCCGAATGGGTCCAGTTGTCGATATGCACCGAACGCGCACGCAGCGGCTCAGGAACACTCAACAGCTGTGATGGCGTAATGGCCACCAAACCATCGAGTGCCGCATGCTGGCGCGGCTTGTACTCGATGTGCAGCGTGGCCACACGCACTACGCCACGAAGACGCTTCAGTGCTTTGCAGCCCGCGCTTAGGTGCGCATGCGCCACGTCGGGACGTTCTCGATTGACTAAGCGCTTCGCGTGCCAGCTCGCCCACCAGTTCGGCACCGCGCACACGCGTACTTTTTCAGACACATGACGCGCCGGCGCATCGGGCCTGTCTTCCAGTGCGGCTCTGCGCATGACCAATGCCACCTCATGGCCCTGCTCGGCTTGCGCATTCGCCAACTCAATGGCGTAACGCTCACTGCCGGCAAATCGCGAGGTCAGCAGAAGGTGGTGAATACGCATGGGTCGCCGCGAAAAGTGGAGAGCGGTGCCTACAATAGCCGCATGAGTGCTCTCTTGCCCCTGACCGGCGTGGTCATCACCTTCAATGAAGCCGACCGTATCGGCCGCTGCTTGGCCTCCTTGGCCTTGGTGTGCACGGAGGTCGTCGTTGTCGATTCCGGCTCGACCGATGGCACTCAGGCCTTGGCCGCTGCCGCTGGCGCGCACGTCGTCCACAAGGATTGGCCCGGCTTCGCAAAGCAGAAGAACTTTGCGATCGCACAGGCCACCCAACCTTGGGTGTTGCTACTGGACGCCGATGAATGGCTAGGCACGGAGGCGATTGACGACTTGCGCACGCTGTTTGCCGCGCCCGAGGTGTCGGAAGCCGACGTATTCACGTTGCAGCGCCGAACACACTTTCTGGGCACCGTGATGAACCATGGCAGCTTCGCCCGTGAGCCAGTGGAGCGACTGTTTCGCGCGCATTGTCGGCACGAAGATTTGCCCGTGCATGAGCGACTCGATACACGCGGCCAACGCGTTCGTCCTTCGTGCATCCGCATGGAGCACGACACCGCGCGACATGTGGACGAGTACTGGGCGAAGCTTCAGCGCTATGCCGAGCTATGGGCCACGGAACGCGCCGCCAAGGGAAAGCGCGTCGCGCCGGGGCGTGCAAGCGCTGCGGGTCTTGCTTATCTGCTAAAGAACTTGGTGTTGCGCGCCGGAGTTCTGGATGGTCCCGGCGCCTGGCGCTTCCATGCTTTGCACGCTCGTTACGCCGCCCTGAAGTACCGACGTCTCAGGGCGCTTTCGTCGCCTCGCAGCGGCTAAGCGCCGCCGCGCCCACTAGGACAAAAACGCGGCGGTTGGCGGTTCCCAAGGGAACGACATCGCTGCTCGAAAAATCGATGCAGCCGTAACCGGGCAAATCGCGGGCCAGCAGAACGCGCTGCTCAGGCTGTTCGCGAACCCATGCAACGGCTCGCGCTGTTTGTCGCCCATGGCACGCCGCATCGCTGTCATCGGGGCAAAAGCCGAACTCAGGCATCGAGAGGCCCGCCTGCAGCAGATGCTGCTCTTTCCATGCCAACAAACCCAACTGCTGTCCCGGCACAAGCGCTTCTTGCGCGCGCTTCACAATGCCGCGCGCCGAATTCTCTTCGTCGAGCAAGGGGTGCACCACAAAACCCCAACCCAGCCAGAGCGCGACCAGCAGGCTCGCACAGGCGGCAAGAGCGCCACGCACGCGAAGCATCGCCGCCGCACCCAAGCCGACGGCGCCAACTGTGACCAGCATGGCCCAAAGCCATACGGCTTCCGCACCCAAGCCGCGCTCACTCACGATGCGCAGGGCGAACTTCGGCTCCGCCAGCAATGCCGCTAAACCGCCCGCAAACAGCACGCCGGAAAGCAAAACGCAGAACGCCAGCACCGCGCGTCGGAATCCACGTCGCTCACTGATGGCCTGCAGATAAGGTGCAGCCGCCAAAGCGAATCCCGGCAGGGCCGGCAGGATGTACATGTCGCGCTTTCCGGGGCTTCCCGAGAAGAACGCGATCACCAGAATCGCCCACGCCAAAGGCAGCCAAACGCGTGCATCCCGGGCCAGAAACGCAGCGCGCCATGGGTTGATCAGCCAAGCGAACGCAATCGAGAACGGCGCCCAGAATAGGGCCATCACTTCCAGGAAGTACCAGACCGGCTCGTGGTGATGCCACGGATCGACGTAGCGCGTCGCGGTTTGCCTAAACAGAATGTTGTCGAGGTAGGCGCGATGACTCGGATCGCCATCAAACAGCGCCATCAACACCATCGGCACGAACCACAACAGGATGGCGGCGAAGAACAAACCGATGCCGCCCGCCCATCGCCACCCGTTTCCTGAGCCCAAAGGCGCGATGCCGCTCCAGCCCTTCCAGCGCATCAATGCAAAGGGCAACAGCATCAGTAGAGGCAAGAAGCCCACCCCTTTCGCCACCACACCCAAGCCCGCAGCGAAGGCGCCGACGCCAAACCATCGCCACGAAGGCCCGAGCAGCAAGTGGCGCAACATGCCGTAAAGCGCCAGAGTCGTCAGTCCGATCAACACCGGATCGATCTGAGCGCGCTTTGCTTGGTAAACAAACGCAGGCACCACCAACACCGCTGCCGCGGCCCACAGCCCAGCGCGCGGGCTCCACAAGCGTCGTGCAAGGTCGTAGGTGAGCCACAAGGTGCTCATGCCAGCGATCAGCGACGGCAGCAAGAAACTCCAACGCACGCTGCCCACCGCCAACGAGGACAGCGCGAGCAACCACATGAATAGCGGCGGCTTGTCGGGATAAAGCTCATGTCCGCGACGAGGAAACCACCAATCGCCGCTATCGATCATTTGCTGTGCCACCAGAACGAAGCGCGGCTCATCCGCGGGCCACGGGTCGCGCAAGCCGAAACCGGCAGCAATCACGACGAAAGCCAAGCCGAAGAACCACCACATCTCCAGGCGATCACGGCGTTGGCGCGGGGTCAGCAGGTCGCTCATGGGGAAAGGCTCGGAAAGTCTGAATTACGAAGAAGACGGCGATTTCTCAAGCAGCGCATAGAAGAAACCATCACCGCCACCATCTTCTGGAAAACGCTGGGAACCAGCACCTGTATTCAAGCCGAATACCGTCGGAAGCGCTTGCAAGGCTGCTTCCGGGGTTCGCGCAAGAAACGCAGAAATCTGCCGATCATTCTCATCGCGCAGCACCGAGCACGTGGCGTACAGCATGCGCCCGCCTGGCTTCAGCAAGGGCCAAAGTGCGTCGAGAAGGCGCCTCTGCAAGGCAACCAGCACGGGGATGTCGGTGGGTTGTCGATGCACCTTGATATCGGGCTGTCGCCGAATGATGCCTGTGGCCGAACATGGCGCATCCAAAAGAATTGCGTCGAAGCGTTCACCATCACTCCATCGCGCCGTGTCCGCTGCATCAGCGGCGCGCACATGCACCACCGCAGCCGAAGGTGCGAGATGTCGCAGTGCCGCACTCACGCGCGCAAGTCGTTTGGGCTCTGAATCGATCGCCCACACTTCGCCGGAATCACCGACGGCCGCGCACAACTGCACGGTCTTTCCGCCCGGTGCCGCACACGCATCAAGAACGCGCATGCCCTGGCGCGGCGAAAGCGCCTCAACGGCGAGCTGCGCAGACAGGTCTTGCACGCTGAACGCACCATCGTCGAAGCCCGGCAAAGCCGCTGGATTCTGCCGCTCCGCTAGACAAAGGCTATGCGCGGCCGCACCAGACTGCGCCTCGATGTTCTCCGTTGCCCAGCGAGCCATCAGTGTGTCGCGCTCAACGCGTGGCGCATTCGCGCGCAGCCACAACGGTGCTTCAGTGTTGTTGCCCGCCAACACAGCTTGCCAGTGCTCAGGCCAATCATTGCGAAGCGCAGCCACCAACCACGCCGGATGACTGGCGGCCGTCGCCGGGTCGCCCGGCACCGGCCATACCTCGCGCGTTGCTTTGCGCAGCACGGCATTGAACAAACCCGCCAAACCTTCGCGACCCAGAAGTTTCACCGCATCCACCGTGGCGGCCACTGCAGCATGCGGCGAGAGCTTCAGCGCTTCGATCTGCGCAAGGCCCACCAGCAGCAGGCGCGCCACCGCGCGATCTTTGCTGGTCTTCATCGGCAAGGGTCGCGCCAACCAATCGTTCAATACAAACGCGTAGCGCCGCTCGAATCGCAACGCGGCAAACACCATGGCTTCCAGAAGACCGCGATCACGTCCATCCGCGATGGTCGGCAAGACTTCGGCCAAAACCGCCTTCAAGGAACGGCCGTCGTCGAGCACCGCCACCAACACCCGGGCCGCCTCGGCGCGCAGTGCGGCACCGGCAGGCGTCATGCCGTCCTCAGGTGAGGGCGAGCGTTGAGAAAGTCAGCAGCAGCTTGCGGTTTGCCGCCTTCGCGTTGGACCACCAACAAGCGCAACGCCCCCTCGCCGCAGGCCACATCGATACCTGCGCGACTTGCCGCCAACACGCTTCCCGGTGTGCCAGCGCGAACAGCAGCCACGGCCTGCGCACCGTGCACACGAAGGCGCTCGCCGTCCAACTCGCACTCGGCCACTGGCCAAGGAGAGAACGCGCGCACTTTGCGCGCTAAGGTGACCGCGGGCTGATGCCAATCCAACTTGGCCTCTGCTTTATCCAGCTTATGCGCATACGTCACGCCTTCCGCGGGCTGCGGCTGAGGCATGGGCTTCATGCCTGCGCGCAACAGCTTCAAGCCGTCACTCAGTACTTCTGCACCCATCATCGACAAGCGATCATGCAGCGAACCGCCCGTGTCTTCATCGGCGATGGGCGTGGAAAGTCGAAGCAGTAAAGGCCCCGTATCTAGGCCCTTTTCCATCTGCATCAGGTCAACACCAGTCTCGGCGTCGCCCGCTTCAATCGAGCGCTGAATCGGTGCAGCGCCGCGCCAACGGGGCAGCAGGGAGGCATGCACGTTCCAACAACCTTGCGCGGGAATGTCGAGCACGGCCTGCGGCAAAATCAGGCCATACGCGACAACAACAAGGAGATCAGGCTTTAGCGCGCGAAGCTGCGCTTGTACTTCGGCATCGCGAAGCGTTGCCGGCTGGAACACTTCGATGCCCAACTGCTTGGCGCGCTGTTTGACCGGCGATTCGGCCAGCGCCCTGCCACGCCCTGCGGGGCGATCGGGTTGCGTGTACACCGCCACCACTTCGCCACGTGCCGCAGCAGCATCCAAGCAAGGCACGCTGAACTCCGGCGTGCCAGCAAACACGATGCGCAAAGCCATCAGTCCTGCTCGGCGCGCGCGTACTTGGCAAGTTTCTTCATGGCCATCTCGCGCTTCAACGGTGTCAGGTAGTCCACAAACACCTTGCCGTCCAAGTGATCCATCTCATGCTGGATGCACACCGCTTCCAAGCCTCCCACGGTGTACTCGTAGGACTGCCCATCCCGATCCAGAGCGCGCACAGTCACCGTCTCGGCGCGCTTCACCTCGGCAAACACGGTGGGCACCGACAAGCAGCCTTCCTTGCAGTTCTGTACGCCCTGGCTGGCGACGATTTCCGGATTGATCAGCACGCGCTTGTTTGTCTTGTCATCCGACACATCCATCACGATGAGGCGGATGTGGCGGTCGATCTGCGTGGCCGCCAAGCCAATGCCGGGCTCGTGGTACATGGTCTCGAACATGTCATCGATCAGCGCTCGAAGCGCGTCGTCCACGGCCTCGACGGGCTTGGCGATGGTGCGGAGTCGCGGATCGGGGAATCGGAGGATAGGAAGCAGGGCCATGGCACGGACTTTGGGAGGGGCGCGGGGCCTAGCCCGCAGGCCGCACAGTGTAGCGGCGGGGCGGCCCGACCGGCCCTTCGGGGGCGATTGCCAAGCCTGAAAGCTTCTGGGCTATAGTGACAAGTGTTAACGGTGGGAAAATCAGGGGGATAGCTGTCATGTTTAAACGGCTTTGTACGATTACTGCAGCGGCGCTGCTCACCGTGGCCTCTTATGCCGCGGCCGTGGAGATGCGCGAAGGCCATCCCTCGTCCTACACGGTGCAGCGCGGCGACACCCTTTGGGATATTGCGGGTCGCTTCCTGACCAAGCCTTGGTTGTGGCCGGAAATCTGGCAGGCCAATCCGCAGATCGAAAACCCGCACCGCATTTATCCGGGCGATGTCATCAGCTTGGCGTATCTCGATGGCAAGCCCGTGTTGCAGGTGCAGACCGAGCAAGCCGGCCCGCGTGGCGCGGCCGAGTCGGCGATCAGCACCATCCCGCTTGCCGAAATCGCACCGTTCCTGCGCCAATCCACCATCGTCTCCGATATCGATGACCTGCCCTATGTGGTCAGCATTGAGGGCGAGCGCCTGCGCGGCGCAGTTGGGCAAGTGGTGTACGTCCGCAATCTCGATTCGGCGAAAGTGGGCGACACGATCACCCTAGCCCGCCCCAGCTACCACTTCCGCCTTCCTGCGGAGCGCCAGCGCAACAACGTCATTCCAAGTTCGCTCGATCACCGCGGCAACGAGACTTACACCGACTGGCGCAGCTTCTGGGCCACCACCATCTCCCGCGATGGCGAGTCCTTGGGCTATGAGCTGACCACGCAGGGCTCGGCACGGATCACGCAGGTGCAGGGCGAGGTCGCCATCGCATTGCTGGTGGAAGGCACGGCCGATGTACGCGCTGGTGATCGCGTGCTGCCGTTCGAGTCCAAGCCCTACGACGACAGCTACCTGCCGCAGGCGCCCGCGACGGTGCCAGAGACCGCGGCCGTCTTGGCTGTAGCCGATGCCAGCTTCGCGGCCGGCCCACGCTCTGTTGTGGCGCTCGCCGTCGGTAGCAGCGATGGCGTGAAGAACGGCACCGTGTTCTCGACTTGGCGCCCCGGCAATGCCGTAGTCGACGATGTTGCGCACAGCAACTTCTACCGCGCACAAGCCGACAAAGTGCAACTGCCCGACGAGTTCACCGGCCGCGTTCTGGTCTTCCGCACGTTTGAACGTGTGAGCTATGGCTTGGTGATGGAAGGCATTCGTCCGGTGCAAGTCGGCGACCGCTTGAAGCACCCCGACGCGACGCAGTAACACAAAGCAGCACGGGTTTTTCCGACATGAGGGCGCCTAAGGGCGCCTTCATGCTTTTCGGCATGGACCACACCAACGCTCTTCTTCGCCTGCATTATGCGGGCGGCCACTGCGCCTGGCTTCGTCGACTTCTGGAGCGCTCTGCCACCGCCTCGGAGGCGCTGCACGGGCCCGACTCGATATGGCTTGCCGCGGGCGCGCCTGCGGCGGCTCGGCGCATGGCACTCGACCCTAATGCCAACACGGGCGCGCAGGCCGCACAGCGCTGGCTAGAAGCGAGCGATCGCCGCCATATCGTCGGCTGGGGCGATGCCGACTACCCCAGCTTGCTTCGACATGCCCCTTCACCACCGGCCCTCCTGTTCGTCGAAGGTCACATCGAACGGCTGTGGTGGCCGCAGATTGCGGTCGTGGGTAGTCGCGCCCCTACGGCTTCTGGCCTGCAGCACGCGGCCCGATTTTCGCAAGCATTCGCTGATGCGGGATTCGTGGTGACCAGCGGGCTGGCCAGCGGCATTGATGGCGCCGCGCATGCGGCCTGCCTGCGCGAGCCCGGCACGATTGCCGTCATGGCGACAGGTCCAGATCTCTGCTTCCCGCCCGCGCATGCATCGCTCAAGTCGGCGATTGCTGAGAACGGCTGCGTAGTCACCGAGCACGCACCGGGCGTGCAGGCCAAGCGCGAACACTTCCCCAGTCGCAATCGGATCATCGCTGGCTTAAGCCTGGCCACCGTGGTCGTTGAAGCGGCCGAGCGTTCGGGCGCACTGATTACGGCAAGACTGGCCGCCGAATCGGGCCGCGAGGTCTTCGCCTTACCCGGAGCCCCAGAAAACCCAAAAGCGCGGGGCTGTCACCGGCTGATTCGAGAAGGAGTGACCTTAGCCGACGACCCAGCGCAGATTATCGAGTCCTTGGCCGACGCCGCTGCTCAAGCCGCACCGCGGCTTCGCCAGCACCTTGAGAAGGCCGACAGCCCGAACGACATCAACGATCTGTTCAGCCTAGACACGCCGCACGCAAGGCCCCGCATAGCCGGCACCGAGGCCCGGAAAGCCGCACCGGAGCAGGCGCCCGTGCTTGCCGCCCTCGGCAGCGAAGGCGCAGCCTTCGACGATCTGCTGGCTCGCACGGGATTGACGTCGAACGCCCTCGCCCCCATCCTTCTGGCCATGGAGTTGAACGGTCTTCTTACGCAGCAGCACGGGCATTACATGCTCTGCCGCTTCGCCCCTCCCACACGCGTTGAACGTCAACGCAGGCGATAGGGTGATGAAAGAATCGATTCTCGACGTCTTGCTCTACCTGTTCGAACACTACTTCAGCGACGAAGCTGATCTCGTCCGCGACCGCGACTCTCTCCAAGCCAGCTTGCTCGAGGCCGGGTTCAGCCCCGCTGAGATCCACAAGGCGTTTGAGTGGCTGGACGAACTTGCGGAACAGCGCCCTGCTATCGCGAATGCGCGCTTGGACGGGCCCACCCGCCTGTATTCCGCACCCGAGTACGCCAAGCTCGAAGCCGAAGGCGTGGGCTTCGTGATGTTCCTCGAGCAGTCGGGCGTGTTGAATGCCGAGCAGCGCGAGTTGGTCATTGATCGCGCGATGGCCTTGGATCAGGACGAGATGGATCTGGACGACCTGAAGTGGGTCGTCTTGATGGTGCTCTTCAACCAACCCGGCGCCGAAGCGGCGTACGCGTGGATGGAGAACCTGATGTTTGGCGACGAGCCGGTTCCAACGCACTAATCCGCGGTCAAGGCTTCCACCGCATGGAGCGGGCAGGCATTCTGCCTGCTCTGCCTCTGCGTGCAGGTCTTCTTCACTTCAGGAATTCGGGATGAGCCAAGCCCTTTGGTACTACGTCAGCGCGGATCGCCAACGCCAAGGACCGGTGAATGCCGACGAGTTGTTGGCCCTGTTGAATGCCGGCAGCATTTCGCGGCGCACATTGGTGTGGCGGCAAGGCATGCCGCAGTGGCAGCCACTGGATCAGCTTTCGGACGAGCTTGGTTTGTCTGCGCCTGTCGCAGCGCCAACGCCACCCGCAGCGCCCGAACCCGCGGCCACGCGCGTGCTCTCGTATGACGATATGCCGGCCCCCGCTCAGGAAAGTCGCCCAGCAACACGCCAGACCGATGGCCTTGAAGCTGCGTATGCCGCCAGTGCGCATGATGCTTCGGCCACCGGTGGCATCGACCACGATGATGTCGTCGATGCGGGTTTTCTGCGCCGACTCGCTGCGCTGATGATCGATGGCTTGCTGCTCACGATTGCGACCTACGCGATTGTTTTCCTCATGCTCATCGTGATCGGCGTAGGCGTTGGCGGAATCACCGAACTGTTCGGAGCCAGCGCCGGCGGCGAACCTCCCAGTGGCCCGCTGCTCATCGTGTTTGTGCTGGGCTTCTACGTGTTTCCGTTCCTGCTGCGTGGCAGCTACTACGTGCTGTTTACGCGTTCCACATGGCAGGCCACGCCGGGCAAGCGCGCGGTGGGCATCAAAGTGGTCGACCTCGACGGGCAACGCATCAGCACCGGGCGCGCCACGGGCCGCTGGTTCGCAGCCGCGCTCTCGTACATGACGCTCTACATCGGCTTTTTGATGGCAGCGTTTACCGACCGCAAACAGGCCCTGCACGACATGGTGGCCGGCACCCGCGTGGTCGACCAATGGGCCTACACCGACCATCCCGAACGCCAACAGCGCGGCCTTGGCGGCTGCGCGATTGCCGCACTGATCGGTATCGGGCTGCTCTTTGTGGCCTTCGTGGTGGGCATCGTGGCGGCGGTGTCCTTGCCTGCGTATCAGGAGTACAGCCAGCGCGCCCAACTGGCTGGCGTCGTGGCCGAGGCCGAGGCCCTCAAGCTCCCCGTCGCCGAGTTCCGCGCCAACACCGACCGCTGCCCGAGCTCGATCGAAGAGATTGGCGTCGCCGAACCCAGCAACCCATTGATTGCAAAGACTTCTCTCGGCGAAATGAATGAGGGGCAGTGCACCGTCCAGTTCGAGCTGGGCGGCACCGCCAACGCGTCGTTCTCGGGCGAGTACCTATGGTTCAGCCTCGAGGAATCAGGGGTTTGGCGCTGCAGCGGCAGCATGGCCGACAAGCTGCTTCCACCCCAGTGCCGAGGCTAGCGGGCGGGACGTTCGGGCCCACCCCTCGTCTCGGGCGAACTTGACACCACCGCTACGGCGGTGCCCTTAATGAAAAAAGCCCGCCCTCCAAGGCGGGCTTTCGTCCCTTCGCGCGGCCCGCCGCGTGTGGCCCCCACCCGAAAGCCGGATATGGCCAAAAATCTTCTCATCGTGGAATCGCCCGCTAAGGCGAAGACCATCAATAAGTACCTCGGCAAGGACTTCCACGTTCTGGCCTCCTACGGTCATGTGCGCGATCTGGTGCCGAAGGAAGGCGCGGTCGACCCCGAGCGCGATTTCGCCATGCGCTACGAGTTGATCGAAAAGAACGAAAAGCACGTCGATGCGATCACCAAGGCCGCCAAGGACGCTACCGCCATCTATCTGGCGACCGACCCGGACCGCGAAGGTGAGGCCATCAGCTGGCACATCGCCGAGATCCTGAAGGAGCGCAAGCTGCTGAAGGACAAGCCCGTGCATCGCGTGGTGTTTACCGAAATCACGCCGCGCGCCATTCGCGAGGCCGTGGACCATCCGCGCAAAGTCTCGGACGACATGGTGAACGCGCAGCAAGCGCGCCGCGCGCTCGACTATTTGGTGGGCTTCAACCTCTCGCCTTTGCTGTGGCGCAAAGTGCAGCGCGGCCTTTCCGCAGGCCGCGTGCAATCGCCCGCACTGCGCATGATCGTGGAGCGCGAAGAAGAGATCGAAGCCTTCATCGCACGTGAGTACTGGTCGATTGCCGCTGACGTGCAGCACCCGAAGCAGCCGTTCAGCGCCCGCCTGACCAAGTTGGATGGTGGCAAGGTGGAGCAGTTCACCCTCACCAATGGCAAGGATTCGGAAGGTGCTCGTGCGCGCATCCTGAAAGATGCCCAGGGCGTTCTGGTCGTCACCGATGTGGACAGCAAGCAGCGCAAGCGCCGCCCTGCCCCGCCGTTCATCACCTCCACGCTGCAGCAGGAAGCCGCGCGCAAACTCGGCTTCAGCACCAGCCGCACCATGCGTGTGGCGCAAAAGCTGTACGAAGGTTTTGCACTGGGCGACGAAGGCACCGTGGGCTTGATCAGCTACATGCGTACCGACTCGGTGAACTTGTCGAACGACGCACTGGCCGAACTTCGCGATGTGATTGCGCGCGATTTCGGTACACAGGCGCTTCCCGATAAGCCCAACGTTTACCAGACCAAATCGAAGAACGCGCAAGAGGCGCACGAAGCGATTCGCCCCACCTCCGCGTTGCGCACGCCGCAAAGCGTCGCGCGCTTCCTGGCCGACGACGAGCGACGCCTGTATGAGCTGATTTGGAAGCGTGCGGTGGCGTCGCAGATGATTCCCGCCACCATGAACACGGTGTCGGTCGATTTCGCCGCCGGCAGTGCGCATGGCTTCCGTGCTTCGGGCACCACCATCGTCGATCCCGGCTTTTTGGCCGTGTACGAAGAAGGCAAAGACACGCGAACGGCAGAAGACGACGAAGAAGGCCGCAAGCTTCCGGAAATGAAGCCGGGCGATCGTTTCCCGTTGACGGACGTGATCACCACGCAGCATTTCACCGAGCCGCCGCCGCGCTTCTCGGAAGCCTCGCTGGTCAAGGCACTAGAAGAGTTCGGTATTGGTCGCCCATCGACTTACGCCAGCATCATCCAGACGCTGTTGAACCGCGAGTACGTGTACCTCGATGCGCGCCGCTTCAAACCCAGCGATGTGGGTCGTGCCGTGGCGAAGTTCCTGTCGGCGCATTTCACCCAGTACGTGGATTACGACTTCACTGCAAAACTCGAAGATGAGTTGGATGAAGTCTCGCGTGGCGAGAAAGAGTGGATTCCGCTGCTGGAGCGTTTCTGGAAGCCGTTCTCGAAAATGGTGGAAGAGAAAGGCGAGAGCGTTGACCGCAGCGAAGCCTCTGGCTCGCGCCTGTTGGGCGTCGACCCTGTGAGTGGCAAGCCGCTCAGCGTGCGCTTGGGCCGCTACGGGCCGTTCGCGCAGATCGGTACTGCCGAAGACGAAGACAAGCCGAAGTTCGCCTCGCTGCGTGGCGGACAGAGCATGCACACCATCAGCCTTGAAGACGCACTCAAGTTGTTTGATCTGCCGCGCACACTCGGCGAATCGAACGGCGAGAAAGTGACCGTGGCCGTGGGTCGCTTCGGGCCTTTCGCCAAACGCGGCGCCACATACGCTTCGCTGGGCAAAGAAGACGATCCGTACACCATTACGTTCGAGCAGGCCGTTGCCATTGTTGATGCGCGCGAACTGGCCCTGGCCAATCGCATCATCAAGAAGTGGGAGGCCGAAGGCATTGAAGTGCTGAATGGCCGCTACGGGCCGTACATCACCGACGGCAGCAAGAACGGCAAGATTCCGAAAGACCGCGAACCCGCCTCGATGACCTTGGCCGAATGCCAAGCCATTTTGGAAGCCGCACCCGAGGCCAAGCCGAAGGGCCGCTTCGGCCGCGGCGGAAAAGCACCTGCGAAGAAAGCCGCCGCAAAGAAAGCGCCGGCGAAGAAAGCCGCCAAAGTGGCTGCAGAAGCCGATGCGGCTGCACCCGCCAAAAAAACGGCGAAAAAAGCGGTGAAGAAAGCCGCCGCGAAGAAAGCGCCAGCCAAAAAAGCCGCGGCGAAGAAGACGCCTGCAAAGAAAGCACCCGCAAAGAAAACCGCAGCGAAGAAAGCAGCGGCAAAGAAGGCCAAAGCCGGCGCGTAAGGGCGGGTCGGTACCGATCTGAATTCAGGTCGGTGCCGCCACGGCGTCTGACACGCCTGAACGGACCCGAACAGGCGCTAAGGCCTGCGCTGAGGCACGCGCGCCACGGCCCAATTCGCGAGTAGCATCAGGGCTCCCCTCGGGCCAACGGACGGCCGCTCATTGGAGCTCCGCCATGCGTCTGCGTCTCTGGGTTTTCGCCGCACTCATCGCCCTCATCCCCCTTCACGGGCAAGCACAACGCGTTTCCGGCGAGCCACTGCGCGTCGATACGACAAAGCAAGCCCAGATCGCGCACTTCCGCGCGGAGCGCTTTGCGGCCCTGCCAGCCGCCACCTTGGTCTTCCAGCCTTTGGCAGGTGAACGCATCGAAGCGCTGAGGCGCTACAACCAAAGCGAAGGCGTCAAGGCCCTACGAATCGGCATTAGTCGCAGTGTGTCCGACGAGGCAGAAAACCTGCTGCCTGCGCAGTTGAATTGGCAGACCGTCAGCGGTGGTCGCGTTGCGCGCGTGGACGTGCGATCGGCCTATGCCCAAGCCTTGTGGGTGGGCGTCGACCTGAGCAACTTGCCTCAGGGTGCGGAAATTCGCATGGCGGGCAACGGACTTCCCGATGTGTATGCCTTCACACTCGAGGATGCAAAACGACAGCTTGACGGCAACGGCCTTTTTTGGGGCGCCATTACCGATGGCGAGACGCAGTTCATCGAGCTTTTTTTGCCGACTGGCGTAGCAGAGGCGCCCTTGCTCATACGAACTGTGAGCCACCTTGTCGCTTCACCTGCACGCCCCAGTACTCTGAGCAAAGCGACCTCGGGCACTTGCAACATTGATGTGGCCTGCCGAACAACGGTATTGGGCCAAGCCTTTGTGAATGCAAAGAACGCCACCGCAAGGATGATCTATATCTCCGGCGGCGAGAGCTCCAGTTGTTCTGGCACTTTGTTGAACGACAGCACGCCCAGCACGCAGGTGCCGTATTTCTTCACGGCGGCTCACTGCGTCACCACACCCACAGAAGCCGATACGGTCCGCACATTCTGGAACTTTGAGCGGACCACCTGCGGCGGCGCCGATTCTGGCGCCAACACCCAGGTCTTGGGTGGTGCCGATTTGCTGTTTGCCAATGCCGCAACTGATGTCAGCTTTATTCGACTCCGCAACACGCCACCAGTGGGCGCCTTTCTTGCTGGCTGGGACGCCGCCACCGTGGCTGCAAATGCGCCGGTCATCGCCATCCACCACCAACAAGGCGACGTCAAGAAGTACAGCCGTGGTGTCAGCCCCGGTTACTCCGTGTTCGCCGATGGCGCCATCAACGACTTGATGATCCGCACCAACTGGCTTGAGGGCACCACAGAGGGTGGAAGCTCCGGTTCCGGCCTGTTCACGCTTTCGAATGGCCAATACCTGATGCGTGGCGGTCTTGCAGGCGGTTGGGCGCTGTGCGCCAACTCCAACGGCCCCGATGTCGCGCTGGGAAACCAAGACTTCTACTCGCGCCTTGACCAAGCCTATCCCTCCCTGCGGCAGTGGCTTGGCCCAGGCGCGGGTGCCGCGCCAACGCGCGATTACACCGGCGCGTGGTTCACTGCCGCTGAGCCCGGTTGGGGCCTGACAGTTTTCAACTTTCCGGGTCAGGTCTTCGTACTCTGGTTTGTGTACGACAGCCAAGGCCGCCCCAACTGGTACCGCATGCAGGGTGCGTGGGCGGGCACTGACGTGGCCTCGCTCGCTCTTGAGCGGCCGACGGGTCCAGCTTGGAGTAACGCATTCAATCCGAACAACGTGAGCTGGACCTCGGTGGGCAATGCCACACTCACCTTCACCTCGGCCACGGCCTTCTTCTCTTCCTGCACCAGCGTGCGGCGCTCGTCGCC
>JAIXVL010000091.1 GCA_027483045.1 Lysobacteraceae bacterium | reverse complement strand
GGGGCCGATTCGTCTGCTGACGCATCTGCGTTACTTCGGTTACGTGCAAAACCCCGTCAGTTTTTACTACGGCTACCTGCCCGACGGCACCACGCTGGATTGGATTCTTGCCGAGATCACCAATACCCCCTGGGGTGAACGTCACGCCTACTTGCTTCCTGTGGAGCGCGCCGAGGTCCATGGGCGCGCCCTGCATTTCGGCTTCGAGAAGGCGTTCCATGTCTCGCCCTTTCTGCCCATGGATCGGCGCTACCACTGGGCCTTTACGCCGCCAGGCGAAGACCTGCGCGTCCACATGGACGTTCTGAGCGGCGAGGAGCGCGAATTCGACGCCACGCTCACACTGGAACGGCGTCCGCTGCAGGGCAACACGCTGGCTTCATGCCTTGCGCGGTATCCCTTCATCACCGCAAAAGTCCTTTTCGGCATCTATTGGCAGGCCCTGCGCCTCACCCTGAAACGCGTACCCTTCCACGCGCACCCAAACTCTGAAAACCGCCTTTGATATGAGCCTTCCCGTCGACGCCATCAGTCCCGATTCCTCACGCTATGGCAGCTACGACCGTTGGCTCCGCGCTCGGCTGATCGAGCGTCTCTCGGGTCTGCGTCACGGGCGCTTGGTGCTGGCCGATGCCCTGGGTGAAACCGTGCTCGGCGACTCCCCCGCGGCGGCAGGCGCGCCCTCGCCACGCTTGCGCGTGCACGACCCTGAGGCTTACCAGCGCATCGCCACAGGCGGTTCGGTGGGTGCTGCCGAAGCGTATATGGACGGGCAGTGGAGCTGTGACGACCTGGTCGACTTGATTCGTCTGCTGGTGCTCAACCGCGACCTGCTCGATTCGATGGAAGGCGGCATGGCGCGCGTGACCGGCTGGCTGCTCAAGGCTATTCATGCCTTTCGCCGCAACACGCGCGACGGTGCGCGCAAGAACATCGCGGCGCACTACGACCTGGGCAACCCTTTGTTCGAGTTGTTTCTCGACGACAACCTGATGTATTCGTCGGCGATCTTTCCCTCGCCCGAGGAATCACTTGAAACCGCGTCGCGCCGCAAGCTAGAACGCATCTGCCGCAAGCTCGACTTGAAGCCCAGCGATCATCTGGTCGAAATCGGTACCGGCTGGGGCGGCATGGCGCTGTATGCGGCGCAGCATTTCGGCTGCCGCGTCACCACCACGACCATCTCGAAAGAGCAGCACGCGCTGGCCACCGAGCGCGTTCGTGAGGCCGGCCTTTCCGATCGCATCACCATCCTGCTCGAAGACTATCGCGACCTCACTGGCACCTACGACAAGTTGGTGTCCATCGAGATGATTGAGGCGATCGGTCACCAGTACCTCGACACCTATCTCGCCAAGTGCGCCTCGCTGCTGAAGAACGATGGGCTTGCGATGGTTCAGGCCATCACCATCGAAGACCACCGCTACGAGCAAGCCTTGCACTCGGTCGATTTCATCAAGCAGCACATTTTTCCTGGCAGCTTCATTCCGTCGATCAGCGCCATCACCGGAGCGATGGGCCGAAGCACTGATCTGCGCCTGATCTCTCAGGAGGACTTCGGCGACAGCTACGCGCTCACGCTGCGCGCGTGGCGCGAGCGCTTTATGGCGCGACTGGGCGAGGTGCGGGCTTTGGACTACGACGAGCGTTTCGTGCGCATGTGGGAGTTCTATCTCGCCTACTGCGAAGGCGGCTTTCTTGAGCGCTCGATCGGCGTGTCGCAGCTTCTCTTCGCACGCCCGGGCAATCGCCGCGGCGCGTGGTTGCCAGCACCCGAGGCGGTCTGAATGTCCCTGGCCTTCAAGATTGGCAACGTGGTCGGCTACCAACTGGTCTGGCTGGCCAGTGTCTATGGTGCCGCGCAAGGCATGCCGTGGCTGGGGGCTGTCGTCGTGGCGCTCTTCGCCGCTGTGCACCTCTCGCTCAGCCCATCGCGCCAGGCCGATCTTCGGTTGATCGCGATCGCCATCGTCTTGGGCTTCGTTCTCGATTCGCTGTTTGCCGCGTCCGGCCTTCTGAAGTACGCCAGCCCCTGGCCCAGTGAATTCCTTGCGCCGGTGTGGATTTTGTCGATGTGGGTGGGCTTCGCTCTCACCCTGCATCACTCGATGGGCTTCTTGCGCCACAACTGGGTGGCGGCCAGCGCGTTTGGCCTGATCGGCGGGCCCTTGGCCTACTGGGCAGCAGAGCGCGTTTTCGGAGCAGTGAGTTACGGCGCCTCGCACCTTGTGGTCGGCGCCGCGCTTGGGCTCGCATGGGCCATCGCGCTGCCTCTGCTCTACCGCATTGACGCGCAGCTGGCGCTCAGCCGGGCACAAGCTGTTGTGCGAGTGGCGCCGTGAGTTTTTGGACCATCGTGCTGCTGAGCTGGCTCGGTGCCGCGATTGGCATGACAGCCACGTGGGCACTGGCGATGCGGGTCCGCAACGCCGGGTACGTGGACGTGGCATGGGCAGGGTTGATGGCTGGCGCGGCCCTGTTTGCGGGTCTCGCGGGCGAGGGTGACGAACTGCCCCGCGCTCTGGTCGCGCTATTTGGCGGAATCTGGGGTGCGCGCCTGTGCATGCACTTGCTGCATCGCGTGCTGCACGAGCCCGAGGACGGTCGCTACCAGGCCATGCGCGCTGCCATTGGCGATTCGCCGTTGCGCTGGTTTGCGTTCTTTCAGGTCCAAGCAGTCATCGTCGCGCTCTTCACCATCCCGTTTGTCTCTGCAGCGGCAGGCGACTCCGAAGGCTTCGATCCGCTCATCGTTGGTGCCATTGTCATTTGGCTCATCTCCGTCGGCGGCGAAATGTTGGCCGATCGCCAGCTCTCAGCCTTTCGAAGGGACCCGGCAAACCGCGGGCAAACCTGCCGCGTAGGCCTGTGGGCGTGGTCGCGACACCCCAACTATTTCTTCGAATGGCTGCACTGGTTTGCCTATGCCCTGCTCGCTTGGTGCGGCCCCTACTTCCTGTGGAGCTTGGTCGGCCCCGCCCTCATGTTTGCGTTTCTGTGGCGCGTGAGCGGCATCCCCTGGACCGAAGCGCAAGCACTGCGTTCCCGTGGCGACGCCTATCGTCGTTATCAGGACGAAGTCAGTGCATTCTTCCCTTGGCCGCCCAAGGCACCTCGTTCCCCTTCTCATTGAGGAATCCATGTCGCTGATTGATTTGTGCGAGCGCGGCCTTGTGCCCGACTTCCTGACCCGATACGGCATTCGTAACCTGTGCACGCAACGCCTTCGCGACGAACATGACCGCGACCTCGATCGCGCCGATGCGCGTTATCGCACCTTGCTCTCCGAGCTTCGCAGCAGCCCCATTGCTATCGAAGTAGCGGCAGCGAATGAGCAGCACTACGAAGTGCCGACGCGCTTCTTCGAACTGTGCCTTGGCCGTCGACTGAAGTATTCGAGCTGCTACTACGCCACCGGCAAGGAAACGCTCGATGAGGCCGAAGAAGCGATGCTCGCGCTGTATGGCGAACGTGCGGAACTGAAGGACGGACAGCGCATTCTTGAACTTGGCTGCGGCTGGGGCTCGCTCACCCTTTGGATGGCTGAGCGTTTTCCAAATTCGCGCATCACCGGCGTGTCCAATTCGCGAACCCAGCGTGAGCACATCCTCGGTCAAGCGGCTGCGCGCGGCTTGGCCAACGTTGAGATCATCACCACCGACGTTAATCGCCTCGACCTCAATGCCGAGACCTTCGACCGCTGCGTGTCGATCGAGATGTTCGAGCACATGCGCAACTACGACACGCTACTCGGCAACATTGGCCGCTGGCTGAAGCCCGGCGGCAAGCTGTTCGTGCACATTTTTTGCCACCGCAGCTTGATGTACCCGTTCGAGACTCAAGGCAATGACAATTGGATGGGGCGTTATTTCTTTACCGGCGGGCTGATGCCGTCAGCCGACACCTTGCTGCATTTCCAGAATGCGCTTCGTATCGACCAGCGCTGGACGCTCTCGGGTATCCATTACGAAAAGACCGCGAACCACTGGCTTGAGAACCAAGATCGGCACGCCGACGAAGTGCTGCGCGTTCTGACTGAAGCCTATGGCCCCAAAGACGCTCCCATTTGGGCGCAGCGCTGGCGCATGTTCTGGATGGCCTGTGCCGAACTGTTCGGTTATGCCAACGGCAGTGAATGGGGCGTGGCGCACTACCGCTTCGTCAAGCGCTAAGCCCACCGCCGCACTGCGCGGGGCTCAGAAACAGAAAAGGGCGCACCTTGTGGCGCGCCCTTTCTCTTTAGGGGTGAATCAGCAGGAAGTGGTGGCCGTTGGCTGACATGCCTGCGCCGTCGCAGCTGCGGGAGCTGCGGCTGCAGGCGCACTTCCCGCCGCTTTACCGGTCGCTACGCGAATGCCGCGCGCCTTCATCCACGCATCAAACTCTTCCGCCGTCATACGACGGCCGTTCTGCGTCATGTTGAAGCGGTAGGGCGAGTTATCGTGGGCCGTGCGCGGCACGTAGCCGGCCTGTCCCGCCGCTGGTGCAGCCGTCGGTGCAGGCTGACGAACGCGCTCGAGGTAGGCACTGGCCGACAGCGGTGCGCCGAAGGCGTTGGCTGAAAGCGAACCGGCGAGCTCTGTGGCTGGAGCGGCTTGTGCCACACCCACAAACAGGCTTAAGCCCATACCCAATGCCGCTAGGCCAAAACGTGTCATTTGTCGCTCCCACGAATGCTTTGAGCCGAACTGTACGCAGCGCGCCGAGCCCCGGCAAGCAACAGGAGATGCATACGCTCACAAAAAAGCCCGGCAAATGCCGGGCTTTTTCTTGTCGCTTGTTACCGACGCCCTTAGTTCTGGACGTTCAGCTCCGTGCGACGGTTCTTGGCGCGGCCGTCGGCCGAGTCATTGGTGTCGAGCGGACGGCTCTCGCCGTAACCGGTCGGGCCATTCAGACGAGCAGCGTCGATGCCATTGCTGGTCAGATAGTCGTACACAGTCTTGGCGCGACGCTCCGAGAGACCCTGGTTGTAAGCGTCGGTACCGACGGAGTCGGTGTGGCCGGCAACTTCCACCTTCAACTGCGGATACTTCTTCAGGATGTCGATAGCCTCACCGAGGATCGTCATCGCGTCCGGACGCAGCGTGGCCTGGTCGAAGTCGAAGTTCACGCCCTTCAAGTCGATGGTGAGCGGAACGGCGCAGCCGTCCGGACCAATCGCCTGGCCAGCCTGCGAACCCGGGCACTTGTCGACGCAGTTGTTCACGCCGTCGCCGTCATCGTCCTGCGACTCGCAGCTGGCCACCGGGGCCGGCGCGGGAGCCGGGGCGGGAACCGTAGCGGCTTCAGCCTTGGCACCCAGCGGAATCAGGATGCTGGCCTTCACGTAGCCGTCGGTGAAACGGTCTTCGAGACGGGCAACACGGCTCTGGTCGTCGAGCGACGTGCGCAGACCGGCTTCAAGACGCATGTCCACGTAGTCGTACGTGGCCTGGATACCAGCACCGAAATCCGCAGCAAGGTTGTTGTCCTTGCGCTGGCCGGGCGAGTTGGTGTTCGGGAACGCATTGAACTCTTCTTCCGAACGCTGAATGCCGATACCGGCCTTCAGGTAGGGCCACCAGTTCTTGCCGTCTTCACGGAAGTGGCGGCGCAGATCGAGGCTGCCGCCCCACTGGCTGAAGTTCAGGTTCTGAGCGTTTTCAAAGTTCGGGTTCGTCGAATACACGCCCGCATCGATCGACCACTCAGGCGCGAAGAAACGACCGATACCCAAGCCGATTTCGCCGGAATTCGAGGTCTGACGCGCGTTGTCCTGCACATTGATACCGGCGCTGCCGGACAGGTACCAGCGATCATCGAAATCATTGGCCATCGCCACGTTGGCGGTCGCCGCGGCCAGAACGGCCAGGCACAACAGATTCTTCTTCATCACTTTCTACTCCAAAGGGGGTTAGGGCTGCCCTGCAGGCCGAACCCCATCCTGGGATGGCCTTGCAAGTCCGGATGTTAACACTGTGCTAAGGCGTGGCAAGCCTTCGCGGGCAATCCCTTCGTGCGGTTCACCACACAGTGTGCCAAATTGATGCGGCGCAACTTTCGCCTCTCTTTCGTCGTGGACGAGCGGCTTGTCTTGGAGCGAGCGGCTCGGCATGCTCACCCCCACCCTACGCCACCGTATTGAATGATGACCGCATCCGCCTACCCTCATCTGTTCAAGCCCCTCGACTTGGGCTTTTGCACCCTGCCCAATCGCGTCTTGATGGGCTCGATGCACACAGGTCTGGAAGACCGCTCGCGCGACTTTCCAAAACTCGCGGCGTACTTCGCTGAGCGTGCGCGCGGCGGCGTCGGCTTGATGGTGACGGGTGGCATTGCACCCAACATCGTCGGCTGGCTGAAGCCCTTCTCGGGCAAGCTCTCGTGGCCTTGGGAAACCCACAAGCACCGCATTGTCACCAAGGCCGTTCATGCCGAAGGCGGCAAGATCGCTATGCAGATTCTGCATGCCGGTCGGTATGCCTATCACCCGCTTTCGGTGTCGTCGTCGGCGATTCAAGCACCCATCAATCCCTTCAAGCCGCGCAAGCTCACGAGCTGGGGCGTGGAACGTCAGATCAAGGCCTTCGTGCGCACCGCGCTGCTGGCGCGTGACGCTGGCTACGACGGCGTCGAAGTCATGGGCTCCGAAGGCTATCTGATCAATCAGTTCTTGTCGGCGCGCACGAACCAGCGCACTGATGACTGGGGCGGCACTCCCGAGAAGCGCATGCGCTTCGCGGTCGAAATTGTTCGCCGCATTCGCGAAGCCGTGGGCAAGGACTTCATCATCATTTATCGCCTGTCGATGCTCGAGTTGGTCGATGGCGGCGCGGCCTGGGACGAGATTGTGCTGCAGGCCAAGGCCATCGAGGCTGCCGGCGCCACCATCATCAACACCGGCATCGGTTGGCACGAAGCGCGCGTGCCTACCATTGCGACATCGGTGCCGCGCGGCGCTTTCGCTGGTGTCACGGCAAAACTCCGTCCTGAAGTTTCGCTGCCACTCATCGCGACGAACCGCATCAATATGCCGCAGGTGGCTGAAAGCATTCTGGCCACAGGCGAGATCGATATGGTCTCCATGGCGCGCCCATTGCTGGCCGACCCGGAGTGGGTGAACAAAGCCCGCGAAGGTCGGGTGGACGAGATCAACACCTGCATCGCCTGCAATCAGGCCTGCCTCGATCACGTCTTCGAAAACAAGAAGGCCAGCTGCTTGGTCAATCCGCGCGCCTGCGCGGAAACCGAACTGGTGATTCGTCCGGCCACGACCAAAAAGAAAATCGCGATCGTCGGTGCCGGCCCAGCGGGGCTCGCTGCGGCCACCACCGCCGCCGAGCGCGGGCATGCCGTGACCTTGTTCGACGCCGCGCCGGAGATTGGCGGGCAGTTCAATTTGGCCAAGAAGATTCCCGGCAAAGAGGAGTTCCACGAGACCCTCCGCTATTACGGCACGCTCCTAAAGAAGCACGGCGTCGACCTGCGCCTGAATACGCGCGTCGCCGCAGCCGATCTGGCTGGCTTCGATGAGGTGCTTTTGGCCACCGGCATTGCGCCGCGCAAGGCCAGCTTTCCGGGCCACGATCACCCGAAAGTGGTGAGCTACATCGATGTCCTCACCGGCAAGGTGCAGGTCGGCGCCAAGGCCGCCATCGTGGGCGCGGGCGGCATTGGCTTCGACGTGGGCGAGTTTCTGGTGCATACCGGCGTTTCGCCCAGCCTCGACACCAAAGCGTGGATGGCCGAGTGGGGCGTGAATCCGAGCTTCGATGGCTCGGGTGGCTTGGCCAAACCGCACCCAGAAGCACCCGCCCGCGAGGTGTGGCTGCTGCAACGTTCAGAAGGCAGACCCGGCGCGAAACTGGGCAAGACCACGGGCTGGATCCATCGCGCTGCGCTGAAGATGAAGGGCGTGAAGGCCCACGGCGGCGTGGAGTATCTCAAGGTGGACGACGCTGGCTTCCACGTGAAAATCGACGGCAAGGAAACTTTGCTGCCCGTCGACCATGTGGTGGTGTGCGCAGGCCAAGAGCCGCTTCGTACCCTGCTCGAGCCGCTGCAGACTGCCGGCACCAAGGTTCAGTTGATTGGTGGCGCGGATGTGGCTTCGGAACTGGATGCGAAGCGCGCCATCGCCCAAGGAACACGCGCCGCAGCGGCCCTGTAAGCGTCAGAACACGGGTTGGTTCTCCACTTTGCGCTGTCCACGAGAACGCGTCTAGAGCAAAAGCCCGAGCAAATTCAAAAACTTATGAATTTCGCGTTCAGCCGAGGTTGGGAAAGCTCGGGCTACGGTTCGCCCCGTTCGTCCGACAGCCCCTAGGCCAGTACGACGTCCTCGTGACTCCCGGGCTCATGGCGCTTCGGGGGTCTTGTCCCCATCACGCCAAGTCGAAAAGTGCCCCATCCGCTCAGCGGAGAAAGGCTCCCGAGACGCAACGGAGCAAGGAACGCCATGGAACTCTCGTTTCTCTTGTGGTTTGCATCGCTATTGCCCTCGGCCCAAGCCGAACCGCTTTGCCTCGCGACCACTGTTTATCTGGAAGCACGCGACCAGTCCGAACTGGGCCAGCGCGCCGTCGCCGAAGTGGCTTTGCGCCGTCGCGACAGCGGGTACTGGGGCCAGGACGTCTGCAAAGTCGTACAGGCGCCCAAGCAGTTCGCGCCCACCCTCGTGCCCCCCTCCACTCGGCTGAACAACCTCGAGGCTTGGGAACAGGCCGTGCAGGTGGCATTCGCCGCGCAGAAAGAGTGGAACCGCCCCAAGGCCGAGCGCCACGAGGTGGTGCCCGGTGCGAGTCATTTCGCCGCGATGCGCATCGCCAACCCGAGCTGGGCCAGCTACCCGCAGGTGGCGGTCATCGATGACCACACCTTCTTCCGGGTGAAGGGCCTGAGCGCGAAGCGCAGCCCGGCTCAAGCCACTCAGCAACGTTGAGCCTGAGCAGCGGGGCCTTTCGGTCCCGCTTGTCGTTCAGCGGCGCCAGAAGCGCTCCATCTCCAGATAGGTGAAGGACGCCGACCAGGCGATCAGCACGAAGCCTGTGAGCGCCGTGGTGCCGACCTTGAAGCGGATCGGCCCAACCGGTGTGAGGTCACCGAAGCCCACGGTGGTGAAGCTCACCGCCGCCAGATAGACCGCATCCAGCAGGTGGGGCGGATGCGCCCCGGCGATCGTGCCGGTGTTGGGGTACATCAGCAGCAACCACGTGCTGGTGCCGAAGATCCAGATCTCCAGCACATGCAGGGCCAGCACGCCGAACACACCGTACAGCACCTTGAGGCGCCGCTCTCCCTCGCTGCGCCGCGAAAGCAATCGCGACAGCAGCACCAAGCCCTCGTAATGCACCAGGACTGCCAGGGCCACGGTGAGCACCGTGACCCCGACGATCAGTGCATTGGCGTCCCAGTGCGGATACACAAGGCGCTCAGCGCTTCTCGATCGGCACGTAGGCGCGGTCTTCCGGCCCGGTGTAGTTCGCGCTCGGGCGGATGATCTTGCCGTCCTCGCGCTGTTCGATCACGTGCGCGCTCCAGCCGGTGGTGCGGGCGATCACGAAGAGCGGCGTGAACATCGGGGTCGGGATGCCCATCATGTGGTACGCCGATGCACTGAACCAATCGAGGTTCGGGAACATCTTCTTCAGGTCCATCATCAGCGTCTCGATGCGCTCGCTGACGTCGAACAGCACTTCATTCCCGCCGTCTTTGCAGAGCTCGCGCGAGATGCTCTTGATGATCGGGTTACGCGGGTCGCCGATGGTGTACACCGGGTGGCCGAAGCCGATCACGATCTCCTTGCGCTCGACGCGGGCGCGGATGTCAGCTTCCGCTTCGTCCGCCGTCGAGTAGCGCGCGATGATGTCCATCGCCACTTCGTTCGCGCCGCCGTGCTTCGGGCCGCGCAGCGCGCCGATCGCGCCGGTGATGCAAGAGAACAGGTCGGAGCCGGTGCCGGCGATGACGCGCGCAGTGAAGGTGCTGGCGTTGAACTCGTGCTCGGCATAGAGCACCAGCGAGCGATCGAGCGAACGGGCATGGAGCGCGCTCGGCGGCTGGCCGTGCAGCAGGTGCAGGAAGTGCGCCGCAACCGAGTCATCGTCGGTCTGCGTGTCGATGCGGTCGCCGTTGCGGGTGAAGTGCCACCAGTACAGCAGCATCGAACCGAAGCTGGCGATCAGGCGATCAGCGATGTCGCGCGCTTCCGAGGCCGGGTGGCCTTCGCGCTCCGGCAACACCGTGCCCAGCACCGAGCACCCGGTACGCAGCACGTCCATCGGATGGGCGGCAGCGGGCACCAGCTCCAACGCGTCGGTGACGATGGCCGGCAAGCCACGCAAGCGCTTCAGCTTGGTGCGGTAGGCCTTGAGCTGGCTGGCCGTGGGCAGCGCGCCGTGCACGAGCAGATGAGCCACTTCCTCGAAGGTCGAGTGCGTGGCGAGGTCGTGGATGTCGTAGCCGCGGTAATGCAGATCGTTACCGCTGCGACCGACGGTGCACAGCGCGGTGTTGCCCGCGGCGGTGCCCGAAAGAGCGACGGATTTTTTGGCCTTGGGAAGCACTTGCTCGGTCATGACTTGGCTCACTTCTTCTTGGCGAACAAAGCGTCGAGCTGCTGCTCGAACGCGTGGTAGTGGATGCGCTCGTACAGCTCCTCGCGGGTCTGCATCGAATCGAGCACGGCCTTCTGGTGGCCGTCGCGGCGGATCGCGGTGTACACGGCCTCGGCGGCCTTGTTCATGGCGCGGAACGCGCTCAGCGGATAGAGCTGGATGGCCACGCCCACCGAGGCCAGCTCATCGCGGGTGAACAGCGGCGTCTTGCCGAACTCGGTGATGTTGGCCAGCACCGGCACCTTCACCGCTTCGACGAAGCGCTGGTAGGTCTCGAGGTCGTAGGAGGCCTCGGCGAAGATGCCGTCGGCACCGGCTTCGACGCAGGCGATGGCGCGCTCGATGGCCGCGTCCACGCCGTGCACCTGGATGGCGTCGGTGCGGGCAATCAGGAAGAAATCCGCATCGGTCTTGGCATCGGCCGCGGCCTTGACGCGGTCGACCATCTCGTCGGTGCCCACCACTTCCTTGCCGGGACGATGGCCGCAGCGTTTGGCACCGACCTGGTCTTCGATATGGCAAGCGGCAGCACCGGCCTTGATCAGGCTCTTCACCGTGCGAGCGATGTTGAACGCGCTCGGGCCGAAGCCTGTGTCGATGTCGACCAGCAGCGGCAAGTCGCACACATCCGTGATGCGGCGGGTGTCGATCAGCACGTCCTCAAGACCGCTGATGCCGAGATCCGGCAGACCGAGCGAGCCGGCGGCGACGCCGCCACCACTGAGGTAGATCGCCCTGTAGCCCGCACGTTGGGCGAGCAGCGCGTGGTTGGCATTGATGGCGCCAATCACCTGCAGCGGCGATTCGGCGGCCAAGGCGGCGCGGAAACGCGCGCCGGGGGAATTCGAACTCATGGTGTTTCCTTTGATGCCAAAGCAAGAAAGGCGGCCGAGGCCGCCTTTCCGTTGTTGCTGGCCTTAGCCGAGCAGATGCGCCACGCCGCTGCGTTCTTCTTCCAGCTCCGCCAGCGTCTTGTTCATCATCTCGCGCGAGTAGTCGTCAATGGCCAAGCCTTGAACGATGGTGTACTCGCCGTTCTCGCAGACCACCGGGTAGCCGTACATCACGTCCTGCGGGATGCCGTAGCTGCCGTCCGACGGAATGCCCATCGTGGTCCACTTGCCATTCGTGCCCAGCACCCAATCACGGATGTGGTCGATGGCGGCATTCGCGGCCGAAGCGGCCGAGGAAAGGCCACGCGCTTCGATGATCGCCGCGCCACGCTTGCCAACCTTCGGAATGAAGTCGGTGCGGTTCCAGTTCTCGTCGTTGATGCCGTCCTTCAAGGACTTGCCGCCGACGGTGGCGAAGCGGTAGTCCGGGTACATGGTCGGGCTGTGGTTGCCCCACACGATCAACTTCTCGATGTTACCCACCGGCACGCCAGCCTTGTTGGCCAGCTGCGACAGCGCGCGGTTGTGGTCAAGGCGCAGCATGGCGGTGAAGTTCTTCGCGGGCAGCGAGGGCGCCGACTTCATGGCGATGTAGGCGTTGGTGTTGGCCGGGTTGCCGACCACGAGCACCTTCACGTTGCGCGAGGCCACGGCGTCGAGGGCCTTGCCCTGCACGGTGAAGATTTCAGCGTTCTTCAGCAACAGATCCTTGCGCTCCATGCCCGGACCGCGCGGCATCGCGCCGACCAGCAGGGCCACGTCGGCATCCTTGAACGCGACCATCGGATCGCTGGTGCCGACCATGCCGGCCAGCAGCGGGAACGCGCAGTCCTCAAGCTCCATCATCACGCCCTTGAGCGCGGCCTGAGCCTTGTCCATCGGCAGTTCAAGCATCTGCAGGATGACCGGCTGGTCTTTGCCGAGCATTTCGCCCG
>JAIXVL010000206.1 GCA_027483045.1 Lysobacteraceae bacterium | reverse complement strand
TGGCTTCCGTCCAGAAGTCGACGGCATTGCCAATCGGCAATCCAAGCTCATCGGCAAGATCGCGCGCTGCCAAGCGCTTCGCTTCGGCTTGTGAGACATCGCCCGCGGGCAAAGACGGCCCGAAGAACGTCGGCTCGTAGTGCGCCAATGCCGATGCGTCGGCCAGGCTACGGAAGTGCGCGTGCAAATCATCGCTGTCCTGCGATGGCAAAGGGCGAAACCCAAAACGGACTTCCGCGTTTGGCGCAATCATGTTGGCCTTGATGCCGCCTTCGACGCGGCCAATATTGAAGCGCAGGCCGGTCAAGCCACCAAAACGTTGATGTGACTGCGCTTCAACGAAGTTCAACGCACGCTCACCCCAACGAATGGCCTGGTGCAGAGCCGATGCCGTCATGGCCTGCGCGCCAGAGGCGTGACCCGCCTGCCCTTGGAAACGCATCAGTACTGAAGCAATGCCGCGATGTGCCAGCACCGCTTCGCACTGCGTGGGCTCCGCCACAATGGCCTCCGAGAACGCGTGGCCTTGCGCAAGAAAACCCGCAATGCACCGTGCGTCATTCGCTTCTTCATCCGTGGTGAAGAGAAAGGCCGCGTCACCCGTCGTCAAGCCTGCAGCGCACAGCATGGCAGCCGCCGCGCCCTTGATGTCGCAAGCCCCCAGACCAATCGCGCGGTCAGCAGTAACGCGTAGCACATGCGGGCTTGCCGTCCACGCCGGCGAATCCGGCACGGTGTCCATATGCACGTTGAAAACGCGCGTCGGGTTTCCACGCACCGCGAGCAAAGCCACAGCGCCTGCGCCGAAATCGGTGAGCTCGAAACGGAAGCCGGGAAGATTCGCCTTCAGGTAATCAAACATTCCGCCCGTGCCAATGCTGCGTGGCGGATTGCGCGTATCGAAGGCAACCAAGGCCTCGAGATGCTTGAGCGTCGTCGAGAGGGTCTCGCTCACCGATTCACCTCTGCCCACAAGGTGCTGCTCATGCCGTACAGGCGAATGAAGCCCTCGGCTTCGGCCACGCCCCAGTCAGCGGCTTGCGCGTACGTCGCGCCCTTCGCATTCAAGATATGCGGGGAGCGCAAAGCCACGGCATCCACGCGACCGCCTTCCGTGCGCAAGGTGACCTCACCATTGACCTTGGCCTGCGACGAAGACAGAAATGCCTCGACGTCGGTTTTCAGTGGGTCATGGAAGAAGCCCTCATAAACCAACTCGGTCCACTTGCGCCCAATCTCCGGCTTGAATCGATTCTGTTGCTTGGTGAGTACGGCCTCCTCCAAGGCGCGATGCGCTACAAGAAGTCCCTTCAAGCCCGGCGCTTCAAAAATGATGCGGCCCTTCAGGCCAATGGTGGTGTCGCCGGTGTACATCCCGCGACCAACGCCATAAGGCGCCAGCGCACGGTTCAAGGCAGAAAGAATGTCGTGCCCCGGCATGGCCTTGCCGTTCAGGCTGACCGCTTCGCCGTGGACGAAACCTAAGGTGAGCTCCAATGCCTCGGTGGGCCACTCATTGCGCGGTGCGCACCAGCCTCTCGCGCCTTCACCGGGCGCTTCCCAACGATCAATCTCACCACCGCTCATCGTGAGTCCGAGCACGTTCTCGTTGATGGTGTAGGCCTTTTGCTTCGCACGAACACCAAAACCACGCGCTTCCAAATAGGCCTGTTCGTAGGCTCGAACTTCTGTGTGCTCTTTTTGAATCTCGCGAATCGGCGCGATGATCTCGTAGTCGCCCAAAGCCTTGATGCTCAAGTCAAAACGCACTTGGTCATTGCCCATGCCAGTACAACCATGCGCAATCGCCTTGGTGCCCAGTTCGGCGCAACGCTGCAAGGCCGCTTCAACGATCAAGTAACGATCCGAAACCAGCAACGGATACTGGCCCTGATAGAGCTCACCAGCCCAGACAAAAGGCTTCACGAATCCCTTCCAAATCGCAGGACCACCATCGACGGTGATGTGGCTTGCCACCTTCAATTCGTGAGCGCGTGCTTCGATCCACGCACGCTCCTCGGCATCAACACCGCCGGTGTCAGCAAAGACGGTGTGCACTTCCCAGCCACGCTCCTGCAGATAAGGCACACAGAAACTGGTGTCGAGGCCGCCGGAAAAGGCGAGGACGATTTTCTTGCTCATCGAGTAAGGCTCCAGATCAATTCAATTCAATTTCGGGATTTCGGTTAGCAAGCCAATTAGCCGCGCAGCAAACGGGCCATCACGGCCTTCTGCACATGCAAGCGGTTCTCGGCCTCATCAACCGCGAAGCATTGGGGCGAATCCATCACACCGTCGGTGGCCTTCACATTGCGACGCAAGGGCAGGCAATGCGAGAAAATCCCTTGCCCACCGTTGCGCGTGAGCGCCATCTTGGCCTCGTCCACGATGAAGTGCTGGTAGCGATCGCGCATGGGCTTTTCGTCCGCCCAGCTGCCGAAGTACGGCAGCGCACCCCAGCTTTTCGCGTACACCACATCAGCATCGCGATACGCATCTTGAATGTCGTGCGAAACCGTCAAGGAGCCGCCGCTCTCTGCAACATTCTGTGCGGCCCAGCCCATGTAGCGCTCATCAAGCAGGTATTGCTCGTTGGGGCACAGCAAAGTGACGTCCATTCCGAGGCGGGTTGCGATGGTGAGCGCCGAGTTCGCGACAGCCGTGTTCAATGCCTTCGGGTGGTACGTCCAAGTCAACACGTACTTCTTTCCGCGCAAGTCATTGCCAAAACGCTCGCGCAGCGCCAACGCGTGGGCCAACTCTTGGCACGGATGAGTGATGGTTTCAAGGTTGATGACAGGCACCGTGGAGTAACGGGCAAAACTCCGCAGCACTTTGTCCTCGCGATCCACCGACCAATCAACAAACTTCGGGAACGCACGTACCGCGATTAGGTCGACATAGCGACTCAACACCTGCGCCACTTCGGCGATGTGCTCTTCGGTGTCGCCATCCATCACCGTTCCCACGTCGAACTCGATCGGCCATGCGTCTTTGCCCGGGGCAAGCACAACCGCATGCCCACCCATTTGGTAGGCACCGATCTCGAAGCTGGTGCGGGTGCGCAGTGAAGGATTGAAGAACACGAGCGCAATGCTCTTGCCTGCCATCTGCTGACCAAGCTTGCTGCGTTTGAAGGCGGCAGCCTCATCAAGAACCGCATCCAGTTCGGCGCGGGTCCAGTCCTGTGTATTGAGAAAGTGCTTGATCGAAGCAGAGGTCATCGGGAACTCCAGAGAGATTTCAAACCGCAGAAACGCCAACGCCCAGCACAAGGCTGGGCGTTGACGGTTTCAAAACAAAGAAAAGCGACCGGCTACCCAGCGGAAATGTGGGATTCCAGTCGGCGGGCACGCGATGTCATGCCTGCGGCCATGTAGGCCG
>JAIXVL010000009.1 GCA_027483045.1 Lysobacteraceae bacterium | reverse complement strand
GACTTCGACGCGCACGAGGCCCGCGTGTGCATCGCCACGGGCCGCGTGTTGGAAGACCCCAAGCGCCCGCGCGACTTCACTGCCGAGCAATACCTCAAGTCGACCGAAGAAATGGCGGCGCTGTTTGCCGACTTGCCTGAGGCCCTCGAGAACACGGTTGACCTTGCCGCACGCTGCAACTTCGAACTGACGCTGGGCACGTACTACTTGCCCGATTTCCCTGTGCCAGAAGGGCACACCTTGGCCACGTGGATTCGGGCAGAAGCGGAGCGCGGCTTGGAAGCGCGTCTGCGCAGCCACGATCCTGCGCCGGGGCTCAGTGTCGAGGACTACCAAGCGCGCCTCGGCGTCGAAGTGGACGTCATCATTCGCATGGGGTTCCCCGGCTACTTCCTGATCGTGGCCGACTTCATCAACTGGGGCAAAAGCAACGGCATTCCCGTGGGCCCCGGGCGCGGCTCGGGTGCCGGCTCGCTGGTGGCGTACGCGCTTGGCATCACCGACCTTGACCCGCTTCGCTACAACCTGCTGTTCGAGCGCTTCCTGAACCCGGAACGCGTGTCGATGCCCGACTTCGACATCGACTTCTGCATGGATCGGCGCGATGAAGTGATCGACTACGTGGGTCGCAAGTACGGCCGCGAGCGCGTCAGTCAGATCATCACCTACGGCACCATGGCGGCGAAGGCCGCCGTGCGCGACTGCGGACGCGTGCTGGGCTACCCCTATGGTTTCGTGGACGGCATTGCCAAGCTAATCCCGAACACCTTGGGCATCAGCTTGGACGATGCCCTTGGCGAGACGGAGAAATCAAAAACCGACGACACCTTGCGCTCAGCGGAATTGATCGAACGCTACGCGCGCGAAGACGATGTTCGAGACTTGATGGATTTGGCGCGGCAACTGGAAGACTTGACGCGCAACGCTGGCAAGCACGCAGGCGGCGTGGTTATTGCGCCCTCGCCGCTCACCGACTTCTGCCCACTGTTCACCGAACCCGGCGGCCGCGGCGCGGTCACGCAGTTCGACAAAGACGACGTCGAAGCCATCGGCTTGGTGAAGTTCGACTTCCTAGGCCTGCGCACACTCACCATCATCGATTGGGCGGTGAAGGCCATCAATCGGCGGCGCGCGGATGCAGGCGAAGCTGCGCTGGACATCACCCGCATTCCGCTGGACGACAAAGCCACGTTCGACCTGTTCGCCAAAGCGCAAACCGTGGCGGTGTTTCAGTTTGAATCTTCGGGCATGCGCAACTTGCTTCGCGAGGCGAGGCCGGATCGCTTCGACGACTTGATCGCCTTGGTCTCGCTGTTTCGCCCCGGCCCGATGGATCTCATCCCGAGCTTCATCAAGCGCAAACACGGCGAAGAGTCGGTGGAGTACCCCGATCCGCGCGTGGAACCGGTGCTGTCCGACACCTACGGCATCATGGTGTATCAGGAGCAAGTGATGCAGATGGCGCAGGTGCTGGGCGGCTACTCGCTCGGCGGCGCCGATCTTCTGCGTCGCGCGATGGGCAAGAAAAAGGCCGAGGAAATGGCCAAGCATCGCGCGATGTTCCGTGAGGGCGCGGCCAAAAACGGCATCGACGAACCGAAAGCCGATGCGGTCTTCGACTTGATGGAGAAATTTGCGGGCTACGGCTTCAACAAGTCGCACGCCGCCGCATATGCGCTGGTGTCGTACCAGACCGCTTGGCTGAAAACACACTACCCAGCCGAATTCATGGCCGCCGTGCTGTCGTCCGACATGGATAACACCGACAAGGTGGTGAATTTCCTCGACGAGACGCGCGCATTGAAGTTGACGGTTTTGCCGCCGAAAGCCAATGCATCGGCCACAATGTTCGAGGCCACCGATGCGCGCACCATTCGTTACGGCCTGGGCGCGATCAAGGGCGTAGGCACAGGGCTCTGTGATGCCATTGTGGTGGCGCGCGAGCAACGTGGCGCGTATCGCGATCTGCTCGACTTCTGTCAACGCGTTGAACCTGGGAAGCTCAACCGCCGCGCTTTGGAAGCCATGATCAATGGCGGCGCACTCGATGATTTGGCGCCCAATCGCGCATCGCTGCTTCTGCAGTTGCCCGAGGCGGTGAAAGCCAGCGAACAAGCGGCGCGCGCTGAAGCCATGGGCCAAGTCTCGCTGTTTGGCGGGGAGTCGCTGGCACCTGCCGTGCACATCGAATTGCCGACCTGCGACGAATGGCCGCTGGAGCAGATTCTTGCCGGCGAGCGCGAAACCTTGGGCCACTATCTGTCGGGCCACCCGGTCGATCCGTGGCGCGCTGAGCTCGGTGAGTTGGTTGCGGTGAATCTGAGCGAGGTCGAAGCCATCTGGCGCGAACGCAAAGACCGTCGCGGCGAAGCCACGATGATTCTGGCGGGCTTGGTAGGCAATGTGCGCAAGCGCGGTGATTCGATGGCCTTCGCGCAGATCGACGATGGCCACGGCCACATTGAACTGGCGCTGTTCCGCGATGCCTGTTCGAACTTCGCGCACCTGCTCTCGCGCGACCGCATTCTGATTGTCGAAGGTCAGGTCGGCGCGGATCGCGTGAGTGGCGAGCTCTCGATGAAGTTGAAGCAGGCCTGGGACTTCAAGGCCTTGCTGGACACCCACGCCAAGAAGCTCGCGCTGAACCTCGATCTGCGGGTGAAGGGCCGCTGGGAACAAGTTGATGCCCTGCTGGCCGAGTACCGGCCCGGCCCAACGCCCTTGCGCATCGATCTGCAGCGGCCCGGCGTGGCGGGCAGCGTGGAATTCTCGGGCCGTCAGGGCGTTCGAGCGGCCTCCGACCTCCTGTCGCGCCTGCGTCGACTGCCAGCAGTGCAAGGGGTCAAGCTGGCCCTGCACAAGCCTTGGCTGCAATCCTGAACGGCTGTGGATGGCCCCGGAGCCGTCACACGGCTAGAATCTTTGCTCTAGTGCCCTTGGCCGAGGCTTGGGGCATGCCAGAAGACTTTGTGAAATGAATCCAAACTTCCTCGATTTCGAACAACCCATCGCCGATCTGGACGCCAAGATCCAGGAACTGCGGCACGCCAGCCACGGCCCGGCGGTCGACATCGAAAGCGAGGCGCAGGGCCTTGAGGAGAAGCTGAAGGCGCGTACCGCCGAAATCTTCGCGAACCTCACGCCTTGGCAGATTTCGCAGTTGGCGCGTCACCCGCAGCGCCCCTACACCCTCGATTACCTCGGCCTGATCTGCGACGAGTTCCATGAGCTCGCCGGGGATCGTGCGTTTGCCGACGACGCCGCCATCGTCGGCGGTTTGGCGCGCATTGCGGGCCGCAGCGTGATGGTCATCGGCCACCAAAAAGGCCGCGATACCAAATCCAAGATCCGCCGCAACTTCGGCATGCCGCGCCCCGAGGGCTACCGTAAGGCCCTGCGCCTGATGCACATGGCCGAGCGCTTCAAGCTGCCGATTTTCACTTTCATCGATACGCCCGGCGCCTATCCGGGCATCGGTGCCGAAGAGCGCGGTCAGTCCGAAGCGATCGCGCGCAACCTCTTGGAAATGGCCGAACTGAAGGTGCCGATTCTGTGCACGGTCATCGGCGAAGGCGGCTCGGGCGGCGCCTTGGCCATCGGCGTAGGTGATGCGACGCTCATTCTCGAATACGGCACCTATTCGGTGATTTCACCCGAGGGATGCGCTTCCATTCTCTGGAAGAGCGCCGACAAAGCAAAAGATGCTGCTGAGGCCTTGGGCCTCACTGCAGTCAGGCTCAAGGAGCATGGCCTCGTCGATTTGGTGGTGAAGGAACCGCTTGGCGGCGCGCACCGCGATCCAGCCGCCATGGCCGAGACGCTGAAGGCCACGCTGCTCGCTGAACTCGACAAGATTGAGCAGCTCCCCGCTGCGGAACTGCTCGAGCGCCGCTACCAGCGCCTGCGCAGCTATGGCGCGTTCGCCGCCGTGTAGATCCTCACCCGGAATTTCTGCAGCGCAGCATGCTCCATGCCGCAATGCACCAAGATTGACAATGCGGTTTACGCGACCGCCATCACTTTCACGCGCGCCTCACCTCGTTAAAGTTTCGCTAGGCATGGGCCGATAGCCCATTCACGAACTCTGCAAGGGAGAACACGATGAAGGCTCTGTTGGCACTTGGAATCACCGCGGCTTTGGCCGCCTCTTCGGCAAGCGCCGAGGTTCAGATCACCGGCTTCGGCCAAATCGTGGCGGGCACCGTCACCAGCGGTAATAGTTTCCCCGGCACCGGCTACGACGACACCTGGGACTTCAAAGATGAGTCCCTGTTTGCCGTGCAGATTCGCGGCGACTTGAACGAACAGTGGTCTGCCACTGCACAGTTGGTTGCGCGCGGGAATGATGACTTCGATCCTGAATTCGCCTGGGCCTATGTGGGCTGGAATGGCGGCAACGGTTGGTCGGCGAAGCTCGGTCGTCAGCGCATTCCGTTCTTCCGCTACTCGGATTTCTTGGAAGTGGGCTACGCCTATCCGTGGTTGCGTCCACCGGAGGCGGTCTACTTCCTGCAGTTCAGTAACTTTGATGGCGGCAGCCTGTCGTACAACTTCGGCAGCGGTGACTGGTACTCCGGCCTGACCGTGTTTGGCGGCGAGCAGGGCAGCACCATCACCTTGAGCGGCCTTCCCGCTGACCTTGGCTTGAAGAGCTTGGTTGGCGTGTATGGCGAGACCGTCTATGCCGACTGGCTGACGTTGCGCGCTGCTTATGTCAGCGCCGACGTCATCATCGACGCGGAAGCACTGAACCCGCTGTTTTCGTCGCTCAATGCTAATGGATTCCGCAACGTTACCGCGGCCATCGACTTCAACGAAGACCCCGGAACCTTTTTCGGCCTAGGCGCCGAGATCAACAAAGGAAACTGGCAGTTCATCGGCGAGTACACCGAGGTTACGGTTGATGATTCCTACTACACGGAAAAGAGCAACTTCTACGTGACCGGTGGATACCGCCTCGGCGCATGGACCCCCACCGTGACCTATGGTCAGCGAGAAGGTGATCCGAAGCTGGGCATCGTAAATCTGTTGCCGAATGTTCCGCCGCTTGCCCCATTGCGCGGAGCTGTCACTGGCGTCATTCGTTCGGACGCGCTCGATGACCAGTTCTGGAGCTATGGGCTTCGCTGGGATGTGGCCACCAACGTGGCGCTGAAGGCCGACTTCACCCAGTACATCGATGACGCTCGGGCCAATGGCGACCGCGATGCCCTCGCCTTCGGCGTTACGTTCACCTTCTGATCGGGAGACCACTCATGAATCGACTCTTCGTTATCGGTTTGCTGGCTGCGTCTGCCCTCGTTGCTCTGCCCGCGCAAGCCGGCAAAGTGGTGGTTGCAGCCAATTCCAGCCAAGGCACCCTCGACAAGACCGGCGTGCAGAACATCTTCCTCGGACGCAACGCGCAAGTCGGCGGGCAAACCGCGGTGGTGGTGTTCCAGAAAGGCCCTGTCCGCGCTCCGTTTGAAGCGGGTGTTGTGGGCCGATCCGGCGCGCAGCTGAGCTCGCACTGGTCGCGCCTGGTCTTCACCGGTCGCGCCAAGGCTCCGGAAGAACTGGCAGACGACGCTGCCGTGAAAGCCAAAGTCGCCAGCACGCCGGGCGCCATCGGCTACATCAGCGATGCGGCTGTGGATTCCACGGTCAAAGTGGTCATGGATTTCTGATCCGTACGATGTCGCTCGCGACACACGCGCCCACCGGTAACCCCGGTGGGCGTTTTGTTTTCGGCACCGATTTGCACGAATGCGCGCCGGGCAGGCAGGCTGCAGCTATGGATCTGGCCAGCTATCCAACGCATGCACCGCCCGCGTGGCTGCTCGCCTTCAGCGGCGGCTTGGATTCCGCGGTGTTGCTGCATCGTTTGCATCAGGAAGCACAGGAGACGGGCCGCCGTCTGCGCGCCGTTCACGTGCACCACGGTTTGCATGCGCTAGCCGATGAATGGGCAGCCGCAGCGCAGGCCCAGTGCGACACCTTGGGCATTCACCTGAGCATTCGGCACGTCACAGTGAATGCTGCTGGCCGTGGCCTAGAGGCGGCTGCGCGTGAAGCGCGCTATGCCGCGCTTTCGGCAGAACGTAAGCACGATGAATGCGTGGTGCTCGCGCATCACCGCGATGATCAAGCCGAAACCGTGCTGCTCGCGTTGCTTCGCGGCAGCGGCGAGCAAGGTTTGGCGGGCATGCGCGGCTTCACCGAAGATCAACGTGGCCCGTTGTGGCGGCCCATGTTGGGCATCTCGCGGGCCGAAATTGCAGCCTATGCCACATCACATGCGCTCACGTGGCAAGAAGACCCCAGCAATGCCAGCCTGCAGCACGATCGCAATTCTCTGCGCCACGAGGTGATGCCACTGCTGCGCAAACGCTGGCCGCAAGCAGACGCCAGCTTTGCGCATTCAGCCAAGCGATTAGGCGATGCCGATGCCGCGCTGCAGGCCGACGCGCGGCGTCATCTCGCCCTCGTGCAGGGCCTGGACCCGGCCACACTGAATGCGAAGGCGCTGGCTGCTCTTCCACGCGATGCAGCGGCGAGGGTGCTGCGCATGTGGGTAAGCGACCACGGCAGCCGCTTGAGCAGCGATGCACTGGCGCGCGTGCTGAACGATTGGCCCACGCGCCCTGAAGGCAAACAGATCGTGCATGCGCTCGGGCTACTTTGCTTGCGGCAATGGGGCGGCACGCTGTATCTCACGCCTCGTCAGGAGACGGACCAGACCGACGCAGCCAAGCCACGCTTCCAGAGCGGGCCGTGGACGGGCACCCAGCCGCTTGCACTGGCTGAGGGCAGCACCATCCGCCTGGTGGGTGCCAGCGCCTTGGATGCCCCGCTCCAGCGCGTTGAGCGCGCTTCTGCAGGCCGCTTCAAACCCGCCGGCCACGCGCACCATCGCAGCCTCCAATCCATGTTCCACCAGCTTGGCGTTCCCCCTTGGCAGCGCGCCGCACTTCCTTTGCTGGCTGACGCGCAGGGGCGGCTTCAATCCATCGGTGACCTCGCTTACGCAGAGCCCTTGGAT
>JAIXVL010000085.1 GCA_027483045.1 Lysobacteraceae bacterium | reverse complement strand
AGCGAAAGGCACTTCGGGCAGCAGACGCTCAAGGTGCTGCTGGCTTTCGCCCACTTCGCAGATCAAAACACCATGCTTGCGAAGATGCAGCGGCGCATCGCGAAGAATCTTCAGCACCAGATCCAAGCCATCATCGCCGGCGCGTAATCCCATCTCGGGCTCGTGGGCGTATTCGGCAGGAAGCGCATCGGTTTCGGCATTAGTGACGTACGGTGGGTTGGTCACGATCAAGTCGTAGTGCTTACCGACCAGCGGGCCATACAAATCACCGTGATGCAAAGTCACGTTGTGGGCATCCAGCCGCGCCACATTCTCTTTGGCGAGCGACAAGGCCTCAGGGCTCAGGTCGACCGCATCCACTTTCCACTCTGGGTTGTAATGCCCCATCGCAATCGCGATGCAACCCGAGCCGGTGCAGATATCGAGCGCGTCGCGCACTTCAACATCGCCGATCCAAGGCTGGAATCCATTGAGGATGAGTTCTGCAATCGGTGAACGCGGCACCAGAGCACGCGCATCACTCTTGAAGGACAGGCCCGCAAACCAAGCTTCGCCGGTGAGGTAACACGCAGGAACACGTTCCTTGATGCGGCGGTCGAACAAGGCCAGCACTTTGGCCTTTTCGTCCGCAGTCACCCGCGACTGCCCGTAGATCGGGTTCAGGTCATGGGGCAGGTGCAACGCGTGCAGAACGAGCTGCGTGCTCTCGTCCATGGCGTTGTCGTAGCTGTGACCAAAGGTCAGGCCGGCTTCGCCAAAGCGGCTGGCGCCGTAGCGGATAAGGTCGATCAGGGTCTGCAATTCGGCAGGCATGCGGAGCGATGTTCACGTCAAGAAGCGCCCGAGTATAGCCAGCACCCCTATACTTTGCGGCCTGTTTACTGATGGTTGGCGGGTATTTCGATGTTCAATCGTAGCTTTCTGCTGGTGGTCGTCGCGGCGTTTTTCGCCGGCCTCGGGCTTCTGGCGGCCGATCGCTGGCTGGGCGGCAGTGCAGCCCCCAGCCTGCCAAGCCTTGAAGCCGTGACGCCCTACCCCACGCCGCGCCCGCTGCCCGCCTTCGAGTTGATCGGCGCCGACGGCCCGGTGACCGCCGAAACGCTGAAGGGCCGATGGACCGTGGTGTTCATTGGGTTTGTGTCTTGCCCCGATGTTTGCCCGACCACCCTGACCGATATGGCCAAGGCGCAGAAAGCTTGGGCGGCACTGCCGGAAGCGCAGCGCCCGCGCTTGTTGTTTGTGTCGATCGATCCGGAACGCGACACGCCGGAATTGCTCTCCAAGTACGCCCACTTCTTCCACCCCGACACTTTGGCTGCGACACAGCCTGACCTCGCGAAACTGGAAGCCTTCACCTCTTCCTTGAGCTTGGTGTTCCGAAAAGTCGCCATCGGCAGCGGCTACACGATGGACCACAGTGGCTCGATGGTTCTGTTGGACCCGGAAGTGCGCGTGGCCGGTGTGATCCGCCCACAGATGCCCGATGGCGCAACACCGGGGGCGGCCTCGATTGCCCATTTCGACATCGACAAAGTGACTCGCGATCTCACCTCCCTAGCGGGAGCGCAGCCATGAGCCCCGCCGTATTCCTGCAATACGTTCTTCCCCATCGCTTTCTCTCGTCGTTGGCTTACCGCGCGGCCCGCTGGCAGTTTGTGCCGTGGAAGCGCTGGCTGATCGCGCTGGTGGTGCGCAAGTTCAATGTGAATCTGTCGGAAGCGGCCAACCCCGATCCGGAAAGCTATGCAAGCTTCAATGCCTTCTTTACGCGCCCGCTGAAAGACGGTGTTCGCGTGGCCGATGCCGATGCCAAGGCCGTGCTTTGCCCCGCCGACGGCAAAGTGGCGCAGATGGGTCGCATCGAAGAAGGTCGCATGTTCCAGGCCAAGGGCCAGCATTTCACTGCGGCTGAGTTTCTTGCCGACGAGTCGGCGGCGGAGCTTTACCGCGACGGTTGGTTTGCCAACATCTACTTGTCACCACGCGACTACCACCGCGTGCACATGAGCCTGAAGGGCACACTCGTCGAAACGCTGCATGTTCCAGGTCGCTTGTTCAGCGTGGCGCCTTGGGCCGCGCGGGCTATCCCACGCCTGTTCGCACGTAATGAGCGCTTGGTGTGCCACTTCGAAGGTGAGCACGGCCCCTTCGTCGCGGTGATGGTGGGTGCGATTTTGGTCTCGGGCGTCGAAACCGTGTGGTCGGGCGAAGAAATTCCTGCGTACGCACACCGCGTGGTGCGCAAGGACTGGCGCGGCAAGGGCATTACGCTGGAACGCTTCGCTGAAATGGCACGCTTCAACTACGGCAGCACCGTGGTCCTGCTGTTTCCCAAAGCCATGCTGTCGTCGATGGAATCGATCGCCGCCGAGAGTCCGGTGCAGCTCGGCCAACGACTAGGCACCTTGGCCTGAAAATGCGATGCGCGGGCCCACCCCGCGCATCGCTTGGCCCCTCGAATCAGCTGGACTTCGCTTTCCACGCCGTGAGCACCGCGGCTTCGCGTTCAGCACTGATGCCCGCACGCAAAGGCGCATTGCGACGCTCCTCTGGCTGCGCGGCAAACCAATCAAGCGTGGCCTGCGACGTATCGGCAATGCTGCGGAAGCTCAAGCCCGCTGCGATGGCCTTGGCATTGCTGCGCGTGTGGAAGCCCGCCGAATCGCCCTGCCCCGGCACCCACACCGGCATGTCGCCCCAAGCAGAGACCTGCTGAGCATCAAGAAACTCCGTGGGCACGAAGGTGAGCGTTGCGCCCGCCGTGCTGCTGGCGCGCAGGCCGTAAAGCAGGCCCGCCATGTCGAGCGTGTAGGCAGGCCCAATCGCGTTGAAGGCGCCACGTGCGCCCTGTTCGGCCAAGCGCACCATCCATTCGCCCAGATCGCGGGCATCAATGAACTTGACCGGGTCGCGGCCATCACCGGGGCAAAGCACTTCGCCGCCTTTAGCCAGGCGCATCGGCCAATACGTGAAGCGATCCGTTTCGTCGCCGGGGCCAACGATCAGGCCCGGGCGCACCAACGTGGCTGCCTCACCAAAATGCTTCAGGGTTTCTGCTTCCGTTGCCGCTTTGAGGCCCGCGTATTTGCCCATATCGGCGCGCAGGCTGGTCATGGTCTCGGCCAAGGGGTCGCCCTCGAACGTGGCCAATGCCGCGGTTTCATCGGCCCCCACCGTCGCGTTATCGGCGTAAGCGGAAAGACTCGAGATCATCGTGTAGCTACCTACATGGCCCTTGAGCACCGCCGCAGCGTCACGAATCCATGCCGGCACACTGCTCGGATTGTCGATGCACACATCCCACCGTCGGCCCTTCGCCACTTCGGCCTTCAAGCTCGCGTAGTCATTGGTATCGCGATCGCCGAGCAGCTGCTCGACGTGCCCCGGCCACTCGCGACTCTTGCGACCACGGTTAAAGATGGTCACCTCATGGCCCCGAGCTAAGGCGTAACGCACCTGATGCGGGCCGGTGAGACCCGTACCGCCCAAGATCAGCAACTTGAGCTTTCGCGGTGCCGCTGTGTCTTTCGACTCGGCAGCCATGGCGGCCGCGCGAGTCGCGCCGGCCACCGACATCGCAGCTGCCAACGCGCCAAGTTTCAGTACGTCACGACGATCGAGAGACATAAGGCCGTTCCAAGGTTAGACCTAGCCATGCTGGACCCATTGACGCCGCAGAACCTGTGCCGGAAGTCAGCGCCGGACTTCGCCCAACCGAGCTGGAACGCGCACTACACTTGGGGGCATGGGCGCACTGACTGACATTCGGGTTTACCTCACACAGGCGCATGCGTGTGGTTACTGGAATGACCGCCTGGCGCGCGATTTGGTGCTGGACCCACAAGACCCGGCCTTGGCTGCGGTGTACGAGCAGGCGCTGGCCTTGGGGTTCCGTCGCTCCGGTCGCCACGTGTACCGGCCCCACTGCGGCGAGTGCGTGGCCTGCCAGCCCATTCGTTTGCCAGTGGCGCGCTTCACACCAGACCGCAGCCAAAAGAGAACGTTGAAGCGCAACACCGACCTGGTGATGAATGTCGCGCCGGCGCGTCGCAGCGATGAGCATTTCGCGCTGTATGCCCGTTACTTGGATTCGCGACACCCCGATAGCCCAATGGCCGATCCGGTCGCTGAAGAATTCGACCAGTTCCTGACCTGCGAGTGGAGCCCGACGCGCTTCTTCGAATGGCGTCTGGATGGAAAGCTGGTTGCCGTGGCCGTTACGGACGTAACGCCGAATGCGCTCTCCGCCGTTTACACTTTTTTTGATCCCTTGATGGACGCGCGCAGCCTTGGAACGCACGCCATCCTCGCGCAGATCGAGTGGGCGAAAGCCACAGCGCGGCCCCACCTGTACTTGGGCTTCTGGCTCAAATCGCACCCAAAAATGGATTACAAACGCCGCTTCCGACCGCTCGAGCGGCTCTGGAACGGTCACTGGATCGGCTTTGATGAGGGAATGGCATGAATTTTTTCTGGCGCCACGCAATGGTGCTGCTGTTGAGTGTGAGCACCGTGAGCTGCGCCAGCGAGAATGCGCGAATGACTGAGCAGAAAAGCGAATCCGACACCAGCGTCGTGCGCGTGGCCACTTACAACGTGTCCCTCTTCAGTGACGAAGCGGGCGGCGTCATTCGCAGGCTCAGCGGGGGCGAAGACAGCAACGCAAAACACGTTGCGGCAGTGATTCAACGCGTGCGCCCCGATGTGCTGCTTCTCAACGAATTCGACTACGACGAACAGGGCGCTTTGGCCGACCTGTTCACCCGAGAGTATTTGGGTCGCGGTCAGTTCGGCGAATCCGCCATCCGTTATCCCTACCGCTATTTCTCAACCGTGAACACCGGCGTGCTGAGTGGCATGGATCTGAACCGCGACGGCGACGTGGGCGGCGCGGGTCGCAAGCACGGCGAGGACAGTTTTGGCTTCGGATCGCACCCCGGTCAGTACGGCATGTTGGTGTTGTCGCGTTACCCGATCGACACCAAGGCAATCCGTACATTCCAGTTTCTGCCCTGGTCAACCATGCCGAATGCGCGTCGACCGAAAGACCCGGCGACTGGACAGTGGTGGTATGACGACTCGGTGTGGCCGAAGTTGCGCCTCTCGTCCAAATCGCACTGGGATGTGCCGATTCAGACACCGGCTGGCGTGATGCATTTTCTGGTGTCGCACCCTACGCCACCGGTTTTCGACGGCCCGGAAGACCGCAATGGCTTGCGCAATGCCGATGAACTCGCACTGTGGCGTCATTACTTGGACGGCGGCGAGCTGCCTTGGCTTTGTGACGACAAAGGAATCTGTGGCGGTTTGGCGTCTGGCGCGCGCTTCGTGATTGCCGGTGATCTGAACAACGACCCGATCGACGGCGATGGGGAGCATCAGGCCATTCTTGATCTGATCGAGCATCCGCGTGTGATGCAGCACGTTTTTCCGCGCAGCGAAGGTGCTGCAGCTCACGCAGCGGCTAATCCGCAAAGTAATGCCACACATCGCAGCAATCCCGCATTCGATACCGGACTATTCGGCGGCAACACGGGCAATCTGCATTTGGATTACGTGCTGCCATCGAAGGGATTTCAACTGAAGGACAGCGGTGTGTTTTGGCCTTTGCCCAACCAGACCGGCGCGGACTGGATTACGGCCAGCGATCACCATTTGGTGTGGCTGGATCTGGCCATGGAGCCCTCCCCTTAATGCGCCCGACGGCTCTTGTTCACGGGACGACAATCGTCGTGTTGTTCCTGTTCGCATCGGCAGCGCTGGCAGGCCCGCGCGCGCAGCAGCGCTTGGCGGAACGCTATGCAGAAACCTTGGTGTTCCCTGCTCTCGTGCAGCGCTGCCAGACCTTGCCGGAACTCTCGGCAGCGCCTTGGGCTGCCGAGCTGGCGCTGTGGCGTGAGCGCCGCAAAGCAGTGCACGGCGAAGCGAAGGCATTGATTGCAAGCATTGCTGCCGCGCAGGGCAAATCAGTATCCGAGATCGATGCCGCTATTTCGACGCAATCGAAAGCGCGCTACGACGCCGCCGATGCGGAAACCTTGAGCTTCACCTGCAAGCGCTTGCGAACCACGCTTCGCGGCGAGCCTTACTTGCCTTTGCGAGGCCAAGTAGACCTAGACGAAGACAGCCAGCGCGAGATTCTCGACGAGCTTCTGCCTGTTGGGCAGAAGCTGATGGCCTGCGATTCACCCGAGTCGATTCTGGTGCGGCCGGCACCACCGCCTGTTCTACGCACCGATGCCACATCGATGTCGGCTTTGGCCGACCGCGTGGAGATGTGGAACCTGATCGGCTGCGGTCGCGCCTTGGATATCGAAGTCAGTCTTCGCTTCCCTGAAGGCGAGCCGCCGACCTTTGCGCTGGGGTTTCCGCGCAGCGCCGCGCCGGCACCAGCAACCCGCTAATCCCAATCAGGGCAGCGGATCGAGCGTGACCTTCAAGGCCTCGGCCATGCGCCGGGCTTTGGCGCGCGCCGCATCGATATCGCTGTCTCTTGCGAGCGTGACGGCGACACGGCGGCTGCCCTCCACCTTCGGCTTGCCGAAAAGGCGCAGTGCCGTGTCCGGCTCCACCAAAGCTGCATCCACGTTGGAGAAACGCGGAACGCCGTGGCCTTGCGCCAACACCGCACACGAGGCCGCCGGACCCAGTTCGCGAATGTTCGGAATCGGCAGGCCCAGGATGGCCCGCGCATGCAGGGCGAACTCGGAAAGCTCCTGCCCCATCAGTGTGACCAAGCCGGTGTCGTGCGGACGCGGGCTGACTTCCGAGAACCACACGGCATCGCCCTTCACGAACAGCTCAACGCCGAACAGGCCAAGACCGCCCAGATCATCGGTCACCGCTTGCGCGATTCGCTGGGCTTCAGCCAAAGCGGCGACGCTCATGGGCTGCGGCATCCAGCTTTCGCGATAGTCACCGTCGATCTGCACGTGACCAATCGGCGCGCAGAAACTGGTGCCATCGCGATGACGTACGGTGAGTAAGGTGATCTCGTAATCGAAGTCGATAAAGCCTTCAACAATGCAACGCCCCTGCCCGGCACGACCACCGGTTTGTGCGTAGTCCCATGCAGCATCGATTTGATCGGCGCGACGAACGACGCTCTGCCCTTTGCCCGAACTCGACATCAAGGGTTTCACCACGCAGGGCAATCCCAAGGCACTCACGGCCTCGCGATAGTCCTCAAGGGTTTCGACAAATCGGTAGGGCGAAGTCGGCAAGCCCAGTGTTTCTGCCGCAAGCCGGCGAATACCTTCGCGGTCCATGGTCAAGCGTGCCGCGCGTGCCGTTGGAATCACCCGCAGGCCCGATTCGCTTTCCATGGCCACCAGCGTTGGGGTGTGAATGGCTTCGATTTCCGGCACCACCAGATGCGGCTTCTCCGACTCGATGAGTGCT
>JAIXVL010000079.1 GCA_027483045.1 Lysobacteraceae bacterium | reverse complement strand
CGGTGAATTGATCGGTGCCCACCCAGTAGCCGCTGCCGTCGCCGCAGGCCCACAGTGCCAGGCCTTCGGCTTGCGCCTTGAACTCACCGACGCCCAGGTTCTTGCCCGTGAACTCGCCCGCAGGCGAGTAGATGCGGTAGCCCGTGCCGGTGGGCACGTCTTCTTCGGCAATCAACAGGCGCTCGTTTGCCGGATCGGTCGCAATCGACTCGACCACGCGCAGCGCGCCGGCTTCGGTGGTGTCGCCGAAACTGCCTTCGATTCGCGCACTCACGGCATCGCCATCAACCAACACGCTGAAGCGCTTGATGCGCTGGGCGAGCTGCGCAAGGGGCGGAATGACATCAAAGTCCTTGCCGTCCATGAAGCTGTCGGTGACCAGCAGATCAAGTCGGCCGGCTTCCGGTTCGGAGATGCTCAAGCCATAGGGCGAGCGCAGAACGTCTTCGCCGAAGGTGGCCAAAGGCTGCAGCTCCGGCAAGGACAAGACCTGCACGCGGCGGTTGTCGCGCTCCACAACAAACAGGAGGTCGCCCCACGTCATCACGCCATTCGGGCGATTGAACTGGCCGGGGGCGCTGCCCTTTCCGCCGATGCGCTTCAGCAAGGCGCCGGTGTCGCCGTTGAAGGCCAGCAACTGGTGGCTGTCTTTGCCGCTGGCGATGAGCCAGCGCACGCCATCGGGCGCCATCCAGGTGGCAACGGAGTCCACTTCATCCGGCGGATTGGCCGGTGTGATGAAGGCCTCGTCGACGGTTTGGTAGCGAAGGTCGGTGGCCGCGAGTTTTGGTTCGGTATCGATGCGCTGATCGGGTTCGCGGGCGTCGCGCCAAAGGGCGCAACCGGAAAGCACCGCTCCACTCAGAAGACAAACCGTCGCTGCCTGCCACGCTCGCATTACCGATCTCCAAGCCCCGACCTCAACGGTCGTTTGAGTCAGAAGGATAGCGGGGTGCCCAGCACTTGGGTCGGGATTATGTGTGCCGTCTGACACAGAGAGGTCTTTTAACCGTCATCCCGCTGCAATCCAAGGCCTATGAAATAACGTTTTTCCAACGCAGGACGCCCCATGCACCGCCAACCTTTGTCGACGGCCATCGCCGTTGCACTCGCCGCCGCACTCGCTGCGCCCCTCGCCTCCGCTCAGGCGGCAGCCACTGAAGCAAAAGGCGCCGCCCAGCTCGACCGCGTTGAAGTGGTGGGTGAAATCGTCTACCGCGACCGTACCGAAGCCACCGCCCCGGTGCTGACGTATGACTTGGAATACTTCCAGCGCTTTGAGCCGCTCACCGTCGGCGACATGCTGAAGCGCGTGCCCTCGGTGACCTTCGTCTCCGACGTTCTCGAGTACGACGGTGTGCGTCTGCGCGGCCTCGATTCCGGCTACACCCAGATTCTGATCAACGGCAAGCGCGTTCCGGGCGCCGGTCTTGACCGCGGCTTCTTTGTCGACCGCATTCCGGCCGAGATTGTTGAGCGCATCGAGATCGTGCGATCAGCTTCGGCCGACCGCAGCGGCGACGCGGTCGCTGGTGCGTTGAACATCGTGCTGCGTGACGGCTATTCGCTTGACGGTGGCTACTTCCGTGCTGGCGCGACCCGCTTCCAGGACGACGAGCTCGAGCCGACCCTCGGCGCGTTCTGGGGCGGTCAAGCTCTGGGTGGCAACCTGCTGCTTGGCGCCAACATTCAGGGCCGTCGGAATCCGAAGGACAAGTTCAGCCAGCGCTTTGATGAACTGGGCGGCACGCTTGAGAACACCGAAGTGCAGACCGACGTGCGCTATGGCAATGACTACGCCTTTAACGCCGATTACCGCGTGGGCGTGGGCGAGGCGGGCGAGCTGCACCTTTCGGGCATGTTCGTTCGTACGGATCGCATTCAGGACGAGGACTCCATTGAATACCGCAGCGGCATCGAGAACACCGCTAACCTGCTCACCGTCAACGACAACGACCTCGACATCCAGACCGACAACTACACGCTCGGCGCTGGCTTGAAGCTGCCCATGTGGGGCGGCGAAACCGAGTTCCGCCTCGACCGCGCCGGCATCACCGATGACCAGTTCGAGTTCGAGAACGAATTCGAGTACCTGCGCGACAGCAATCCATTCCCTGAGGACGATCGCTTCACCCGCGACGTGCGTGACCTGCTCATTGAAGACACCGACACCACTGGTGAATTCAACCACGAGCGCGAAGCCAGTTTCGGCAAGTTCAAGTTCGGCCTGCAGGCCTCGTTGAAGGAGCGTGAGACCTCGATCTTCGACGCTACCCGTTACCGCGTCACCATCCCGAACGCACCGGGCGTGCGCCCGCAGATCCCCGGCCCCACCCAGCCGCTGTTCGCGGCACCGGGCGGCGTGAACACCATCGACGAAACCCGCTTTGAGCCGTTCGCCAAGCTGAGCGGCGAGCAGGGCACGATGGAGTGGGAAGCCGGCCTGCGCTACGAATACACGGAGACCGAGATCAACGATCGCACCGTCGGCCCGGCGCTGGCGATCACCGAGACCGACTACGGCTTCTTGCTGCCCTCGGCCCACCTGCGTTGGAATCTTGACGACGCGCAGCGCGTGACCGCCTCGGTGGCTCGCACCGTGCGTCGCCCTGACTTCAACGCGATCTCCCCGGCTCTGCTCGAGGCCGAAGCAGGCGACAACGACGTGCTCGGCAATCCGCTGCTCGACCCGGAAAGCGCTTGGGGTCTCGACGTCGGCTTCGAGCGTCGCCTCGGCGAGCAGGGCATCGCCGGCATCAACGTGTTCTATCGCGACATCACCGACCTCGTGGAGCTGGCCAACACCGGCGTTGAGGGCAGCGAAGGCCCCGGCACGGTCGTGCTGCAGGCACGCAACACCGGTGACGGCCAGGTTTGGGGTGCGGAGTTCGACCTCTCCACGCCACTCTCGGCTGTGGGCCTCGACAACACCGGCGTGTTCGTGAACTACACCTGGCTCGACAGCGAGATCAACGACGATTTCGGCAAGCGCCGTTTCAACAACCAGAGCAACTACGTCTACAACGTGGGCTTCATCCAGGAGCTGCAGTCGCTCGAGTCCTCGTTCGGCGTGACCTTCCGCAAGCAAGGTGATGCCAAGAGCCGCATCGTTGGCGAAGAGATCGTGACCAGCTACGACGGTGACTTGGAAGCCTTCATTGAGAAGCGCTTCGGCAAGGCATGGTCGCTGCGCCTGACCGGCATCAACCTGCTGAACCAGAGCAAGGACGAGGTGTTCGACAAGTTCACCACGATTGCCGACCAGATCAATCGCGACTACGACGAGTACGAGCTCGAGACCGAGACCGGCGGTCGCGCGGTGCAGCTGATCGTGCGTTACCAGTACTGAGGAGCGAAGGCGGGGGCGGCGAAAATCGCTCCCGCTGGTTCCGAGTGGTTGAAAGGCGGCCTTCGGGCCGCTTTCTTTTTGGCATCTTGTGGACGAAAAAGAGCCGCCCTGAGGCGGCTCTTTTTTGGTGCGGGTAGCTTGGCTCAGGGCTTCGCGTTCAAGTCTTTGTCGAACAGTCCCAAGTACAAGGCCTTGTACACCTGCGTCGCATCGATGGTGCCGTGGATGGGTGCGGCACCCGGCCCAATCGCGCGCGCCACGGTGCCGCCGGCGCTATCCGAATCGCTGGCCCAGGTGATGTAGAACGGAATGCGCACACCGTTCGCGTCAGCCGGAGTCAGGAAGGGCTCGCCCTTGTTGCTGTCGAGCAGCGAGCCGCTGGCCGTGCGCGCAGGCAGAGGACGCGGCAGATCTTCCGGATCGTTCAGATCATCGCTGGTGGCATTCATGCCGCCGTTGTCGGAATCGGAGGCCACCACCAGAGTCAGACTCGGATTCGCCTTGGTTTCGGCCAAGGCCAGCGCAATGGCGCGATCGGCACCCATCGCTGCGTCGAGCGTTGCGGGCGCGTTGTTCTCGCCGCTCAAGTTGTCGGTGGCTTCTTCGTTGCCGACGACGAAGTAACCATTGGGTGCGTCTTTGAAGCGGGCCAGAATGAAGGCCAGCATGGTGTCGAAGCGCGGGGCCTGTGGCTGAAACGCGGCGAGTCCGGCTTCGGCCAAACCTTCTTCGGTGTACTCGTTGAACGTGCCCTCGTGCGCGAAGAGTCCCAACACCTTGGTGGCGGTGGGCGGCAGTGCAGCCAACTCATCAGCGGTGAACACCACCGTGTAGCCCGCGGCCTTGGCTTCTTCAATCAAGTTGCGGCTGTCTTCGCGTACGCCTTCGCCATGCACGCCTTTCACGCCCTTCGGCAGGAAGAACATCTCGCCGCCGCCCAACGCAATGTCGGGGCCTGCGGCCAGAATCTGCGCGGCGATCTCGCCTTCGTCATCGCGATTGACCACCGAAGCCAAAAACGCACCGGTGCCCGGCTCCGTGAGTGACGAGGAATTGAGAATGGCCACCTTCTTGCCCGCTGCCTTGGCTTCCACCATCAGGCTCTGCGTTTGGCCCGAAGCGGCCATCGGCACTTTCCCGCCCACGAGTCCATAGCTGTCGAGTTCCGCGCGCACGCCATAGGCGTGCGTCGTGGCGCCCGCGTTCGAACTCTGATTCACGCTGTCCACTGTGGGGCCCACGTAAATCGCTACGTTCGGCAGTTGGTCCCACGCCAAGCGGCCATCGGGGCCAACGGCCATCAAGCGCGTTGCCATCCAGGTGTTGGCACCCATGCCATCCGGGTGCAGAAAGATGGCACTGCGCGGTGCGCTCGGGGGCGGCGGAGTGCTGTCGGGGCTGGTCGCCACAGGCGCTTCGGGCTTAGAGCACGCCGTGAGCGTGAGCAGTGCCGAAACCACGGCAAGGCCGAGCGCGCGGCGAAGAGGGGCAGGGTGGCGCATCGCGTTACTCCGAGACAGAAACCTCAAACGATATGTCGTTTCTGTGACGCTTTCGGGAAGGTGTGCGCGATGGATTGCCGCTGCGTCCTCAGCACTCGATGACGTTCACCGCCAAGCCGCCGCGGCTGGTTTCTTTGTACTTGTCCTGCATGTCGCGCCCGGTGTCGCGCATGGTCTTGATGACTTTGTCGAGCGAGACCTTGTGGCTGCCGTCGCCGCGCGCGGCCATGCGCTGCGCGTTGATGGCTTTCACTGCACCCATGGCGTTGCGCTCAATGCAGGGGATCTGCACCAAGCCGCCAATCGGGTCGCAGGTCAGGCCTAGGTTGTGCTCCATGCCAATCTCTGCAGCGTTTTCGACTTGCGAAGGCGTGCCGCCCAGCGCGGCAGTCAGCCCTGCTGCGGCCATCGAGCAGGCCACGCCCACCTCGCCTTGGCAGCCCACTTCGGCGCCGCTGATGCTGGCGTTTTCTTTGTACAAAATGCCAATCGCAGCCGCCGTCAGCAGGTAATCGTGGATGCCATGTGGCGTCGCGGCGCAAAAGCGCTCGTAGTAGTGGCCCACCGAAGGAATGATGCCGGCCGCGCCATTGGTGGGGGCCGTCACCACGCGACCACCGGCCGCGTTCTCTTCATTCACCGCCAGCGCATACAAGTTGACCCAATCCAGAATGGTGAGCGGGTCGCGCAGGCCAGCTTCGGGGCGGCTAGAAAGATCGCGCGCCATCATCGGTGCGCGGCGTGTGACCTTCAGACCGCCGGGCAACACGCCTTCTTCGCGAATGCCGCGGTCCACGCAGCTCTTCATCGCGTCCCAAATCTGGTCCAAGCCCGCACGAATCTCGCTTTCCGTGCGCCAGACCTTTTCGTTCTCGAACATCAGCTGCGCAATGCTCAAACCGCTTTCTTTGCAGCGCAGCAAGAGCTCGTCGCCGGAATGAAACGGATAGGGCTGGTCGGTGGTGTCGGCCACGATGCGGTCCTCCGCGGCCTCGTCCTGATTCACCACAAAGCCACCGCCCACCGAGTAGTAGTCGCGGGTGGCAATCACCGCGCCCTCGGCATCAAACGCCGTGAAGCGCATGCCGTTGGTGTGATACGGGAGTTTTTCACGCTTGTTGAACACCAGATCGCGCTTCTCGTCGAAGGCGATCTCATGCGTGCCCATCAAGCGAATGCGCTTGCCTTCGCGGATGCGCACCAGGCTTTCAGGAATCACATCCGGATCGATACGGTCGGGCCAATGGCCCTCGAAGCCCATCAACACGGCCTTGTCGGTGCCGTGCCCGCGGCCCGTGAGCGCCAAGGAGCCGTAGAGTTCAGCGCGCACGCGGGCCACTTGGTCCATGTGGCCCGGCTCTTGCAGCCAACGCTCTAGGAAGCGCGCCGCGGCGCGCATGGGCCCCACGGTGTGCGAGGAGGACGGACCAATGCCGATCTTAAAAATGTCGAACAAGCTAACGGCCATGAGGCGTGGATGGCTGCGGTTCAGTAGGGGCCCATAGTCTAGCCCCCATGAAGCTCTCGCTATACCAACGTGATGACTGCCATTTGTGCGACGCCGCAATTGACGTGCTGGCGCAGGCCGGCGCGCCCGATTTCGACAGCGTGTGGATCGACGGCCACCCCGAACTCGAAGCGCGTTATGCCCTGCGCGTTCCGGTACTGCGCGATGAGCGCACCGGCGCCGAGTTGAACTGGCCGTTCGATGAAGCGGCCTTGCGTGCCTTCCTTAGCGCTTCGGTTGCAGGCTGAGGCGCGTTTCCACCTTCACCGCATTCGGCAGCACTTCCACGTCATCCCAATCGCCGGTGCCGACATTGAAGTCGAGGCGGTTTACCACGGCACTGCCTACCAAGGTCGGTGCG
>JAIXVL010000234.1 GCA_027483045.1 Lysobacteraceae bacterium | reverse complement strand
GATCTCATCCAATCACTGTCCGGCGGTGAGGGCATTGAAGAGCCGGGCCATGAAGGGCGCTTGGCCATCGTGGGCCAGTTGCCGGCGGTGTTGCATGACCTGTTCGTGGGTGGGCTGGAGCGGAAGGCGCCGAAGCAGCCGGTGCGCAAAGACGCGACGCCGGGGCGCAACGACCCCTGCGCCTGTGGATCGGGCAAGAAGTACAAGGCTTGCTGCGGCCGGAGTTGAAGAAACCCTGAGGTGCACGAAAAAGGCCCGCTTTCGCGGGCCTTTTTCTTTCAGCACATCGGTGATCGACGTACTTATTGCAGGCCGCGACGGCGCAGAAGCGCTTCGACTTCCGGATCGCGACCGGCATAGGCGCGGTAGCTGTCCATCGGTTCGCGGGTGTTACCCACCGAAAGGATGTCTTTGCGGAAGGCATCGCCGTTCTCGCGCTTCAGCCCGCCGCGCTCGCCCATGACGGCAAACGCATCGGCGGCCAGCACTTCGGCCCAGAGATACGCGTAGTAGCCGGCCGAGTAACCGCCGGGGAAGGCGTGCGCAAAGTAGGTGCTGCGGTAACGCGGCGGCACGGCAGCCAGATCCACGCCATGCCGCTTCAGCGATGCGGCTTCGAACGCCAGCACATCGGTGGGCACTTGGTCGGCGGAGAGGTTGTGCCAATCCAGATCGAGCAGTGCCGCTGCGACGTATTCGAGCGAATCAAAGCCCTGATTGAAGTGGCGTGCGTCGATGATCTTCTGCATCAGTTCGGCGGGGATGGGCTCGCCGGTCTGGTAATGCTTGGCGTAGTTGGCCAGCACCTTCGGGTCGAGCGACCAGTCTTCTTCGAACTGCGAGGGGAATTCAACGAAGTCGCGCGACACCGAAGCGCCCGACAGGCTGGGGTAGCGCGTGTTGGCGAACAGGCCGTGCAGCGCGTGGCCGAACTCGTGGAACATCGTGCTCACTTCGTCGAAGCTGAGCAGCGTCGGCTGGCCTGCGGCGGGCTTGCTGATGTTCAACACGTTGACGACCACGGGCTTCTGGTTGAGCAGGGTGCTCTGGCCCACGAAGTTGCTCATCCATGCGCCGCCGCGCTTGGATTCGCGCGCGTAGTAGTCGGCGTAGAACAGACCGATCGAGCTGCCGTCCGCGTCGAAGACCTCGTAGGCCTTCACGTCCGGGTGGTACACGGGCAGATCGGGGCGCGGCTTCAAGGTGATGCCGTAGAGCTGGTTCATCGTGTAGAGCAGGCCGTCGTTGAACACGCGCTCCATTTCGAAGTACGGGCGAACCGATGCCTCGTCCAAGGCGTAACGCTGCGTGCGCACCTTCTCGGCGTAGTACTCCCAGTCCCAAGGTTGTACGTCGCCCGTGATCCCATCGGCGGCCATCAGCTTGGCAATGTCGGCCTGTTCCACTTTCGTATTCGCCACCACCTTCGGCACCAAGTCTTCCAGGATGCGGTAGGCCGCTTCCGTGGTCTTGGCCATCTGGTCGTCGAGCACGTAGGCCGCCCATGTCGGGTAGCCGAGCATGGCCGCGCGTTCCGCACGGATCTTGGCCAGTTCAAGCACCAGCGGACGCGTGTCGTTTTCGACGGTAGCTCCGCGGTCGGCAGACGCACGCCAGACGCGCTCGCGCAGCGCGCGATCTTTCAGCTGCACCAAGATCGGCTGGCGCGTGGTGTTCTGCAGCGTGAGCAGCCATTGGCCCTCGAGCTTGCGGGCTTTCGCGGCTTCGGCCGCCGCGGCGATGTCGCCTTCGGACAGACCATCCAAGGCGGCGACGTTGTCCACGGCAATCGCGCCGGCATTGGTGGCAGCCAGCAGCTTCTCACCGAACTGAGTGGTGATGGTGCTTTCGCGGCTGTTCAACTCACGCAGACGCGTTTTCTGCGCATCGTCGAGCATCGCGCCGGCGCGAACGAAGCCTTTGTAGGTGCGCTCAAGAAGGCGCGCGGATTCCGCATCAAGACCCAGCGTGTCGCGTGCGTCGTAAATCGCCTTCACTCGGGCGAACAGGGGCGCATCAAGCGTGATGCCATCCTGATGCGCGGCCAGCTTGGGCGCCATCTCCGCTTCAACGGCCTGCAATGTGGGGTTGGTGTCGGTGCCCGTCAGATTGAAAAACACATTGGCAACGCGGGTCAGTAAGGCGCCACTCTTCTCCAAGGCCACAACGGTGTTTTCGAAGGTGGGCACCTCAGTGTTGTCGGCGATCGCGCGGACTTCGGCCGTGTGCTGTGCCATGCCTTCAACGAAGGCCGGCGCGAAATCGCTGTCCTTGATGGCGCTGAAATTGGGTGTCTGGTCTTGCAGCGTGCTGGCCGCGAAGAACGGATTAGCAGCTGCCGGGGCTTCGGCACTCGGTGCGGCTTCCGCGGTTTCTGCGGGCTTTTGGCAGGCGGTGAGGGCGAGGGCGCTGGCAATCATCAGGGCGAGGGGTGTTTTCATGGTTCACAGGGGGTGGAAGGTGGGCCGAGCATAGGCTTATCCCTAGGCCAAACGTCAGGGTCGAAGGTCACGGCGCTGCACTTTGCACACGTATTCACGTGCCCACAGAGCGTCATCACACGTTAGATTCAGATCCATGAACCGACCTATCTCCCGCCTCCGCGATATCGACTTTCCGCCCACCGATGCCCGCCTGCGTGAGGACGTAGGCCGCTTGGGGGCTTTGGTCGGAGAGATTCTCTCCGAACAGGATGGCCCGGGCTTTCTGGCCATCGTTGAGCGAGTGCGTCGTGCGGCTATTCAGCGCCGCGAAGCCGGCGCGCCCATTCATGATTTGCGTGCCGAGTTGAATGCCGTGCCGCCGGAGCAGCATGCCGAGTTGGTGCGCGCGTTTGCGCTGTATTTCTCAGCGGTCAACTTGGCAGAGCGCGTGCACCGTATCCGCCGTCGCCGCGACTACCAGCGCGCCCACGCCGTCGACGGGCAAACCGTTGCGCAGCCCGGTGGCCTGTTAGACGCGCTGCAGCGGCTGAAGGCTGAAGGGATCGCCTTGAATGACGTGATGGCGTTACTGCCCGACTTGCGCATCGAGCCCGTGCTCACGGCGCATCCCACAGAGGCGGTGCGTCGCGCGCTGCTGGATAAGGAGGCCGTGATCGCGCAGGCCTTGATTGCCGACATCGATGGCACACGCACGCCCGCTGAAGCGCGCGCCGATCTGGAGGTCATTCGCACCGCACTGACCGCAGGCTGGCAGACCGAGAGTGCAGCGCCGGAAAAGCCGACGGTGGCCGATGAGTCGGCCCAGGTGGGCTACTACCTCGGCGACCCGCTTTACCGCGTGTTGCCGGTGTTTTTTGAGGCCTTCGAGGATGCCTTCGAACAAGCCTATGGCGAAGTGCCGGAACTGCCGCCGCTGTTGCGCTTTGCCACGTGGGTGGGCGGTGACATGGATGGCAACCCGGCCGTGGGCGCGGAAACCATTGCGACCACGCAGCGTCAGCAGCGTCAGCGAGTGCTTTCGGCCTACTTGAGCGATCTTGAGCACCTGAAGTCGATGCTCACGCAATCGCGCACGCGCATTGGATTCTCGCCAGCCTTTGAAACGCGCTTGGATGAGTACGCCACACGCTGGCCGCAGGCCGTGCAGGACGCCGACACGCCCTATCGCGCGCTGCTGGGCTTGATGCAGGCGCGTCTTTCCGCCACGCGCGACGACTTGCTGTTCGGTTACCCCGATGCCGCGGCGCTCGATGCAGATTTGGCATTGATTGAAGAAAGCCTTGAAGCCAATCGCGGCGGCCATGCGGGCGTCTTTGCGTTGCGACGCGTGCGTCGACGAGTGGCGGCACTGGGTTTTCATTTGGCGGCCTTGGATTTGCGCCAGCACGCCGATGTGCATCGCACGGCCATCGCGGAATGGTTAGCCGATCCCGAGTTTGTTGAAGCGCCGCGCACTGAGCGCGTCGCGCGTTTGCATGCGTTGTTGGATGCGCCAGAGGCCGCGCGTGCGTTGCCGACCTCTGCGCCTGCGGCTGCGCGCATGCGAGCTGTGTTCCGCGCAGTGATCGAGGGCCGGCTGCGCTATGGTGCGCCTGCGTTTGGCTTGTACATCGTGAGCATGAGCCGGAGCGCGGAAGACGCGCTTGCGGTTCTGCTCTTGGCGCGCTGGTCGGGCTTGCTGGATCGCACGGGCTGCGTGCCCTTGGACGTCGCGCCACTGTTTGAAACGGTCGATGATTTGGCAGCTGCGCCCAACACCTTGCACGACCTGCTTTCCGACCCACGTTGGCGTGCACACCTTGCGGCCCGCGGCGATGTGCAGTGGGTGATGCTGGGTTATTCGGACAGCGCAAAGGACGGCGGCTTAATGGCGGCGCGCTGGGCGCTGCAGCGCGCTCAGGTCAAGCTTGGTGAAGTGGCAGCGAGCTTCGGAGTGAAGCTGCGGTTTTTCCACGGTCGCGGCGGTTCTGTCTCGCGTGGTGGCACGCGTACCGAGCGTGCGGTGATCGCTGCGCCACGTGGTTCTGTTGCTGGCGTGCTGCGCTTGACCGAGCAGGGCGAGGTGATTCATCGCAAGTACGGGCTGCGCGCTTTGGCGCTTCGGAATCTTGAACAGTCCACGGCAGCCGTGTTGCGCGCCACGCTCGCGCCGCGTGCGGCGGAGCCGCGCGAAGAACTTTGGCGCGAGATCGCTGACTTGCTCGCTGATTCCTCGCGCGACGCATACCGTGATTTGGTCTATGCCCGCGAAGACTTCGTTGATTATTTTCGCGAAGCGACGCCCATCGATGTCATCGAACGTTTGAACATCGGTTCGCGCCCCAGCAAACGCGGCGCAGGGCTGGAGGGCTTGCGGGCGATTCCCTGGGTCTTTGGCTGGAGTCAGAACCGGTCCAACCTCACAGCTTGGTATGGCGTGGGTAGCGCGATTGCTTTGGCGCGCCAGAAGTTTGGAGACGCCGTACTGATCGAGATGGCGCGCGATTGGCCGTTCTTCGACACCGTGCTCGATGATCTGGAAATGATTCTGGCGAAGACCGACATGGGCATTTTCGAGACCTACTCGCAGCTCGCGGGCGAGCGTCATGCACCTTACTTCGCCGACATCCTTGCTGAGTACGAGCGCACGGTGACGGGCATCGAGGCGCTGCGTGAAGGGCCCTTGCTGGCCCGCGATGCGCGTCTGGCCCGTTCGATTCGCCTGCGTAATCCCTACGTTGACCCGATCAGCCTGATGCAGGTGGAACTGTTGCGTGCATGGCGCACTGCGGACCGCCCCGACGATGCGCGCTTCCGTGCCTTGGCGGCCACGGTGAACGGCATCG